>PLDF01000120.1 GCA_003135055.1 Bryobacterales bacterium
TCGTGTGAACGCGCTTCGGTTATTGCGCGCCAACCCCGAAACGGCACGGTTATTTCGGGACAAGCTAAGTACGCCGTTTCGAAGGTTTGGTAACGTAACTTGACACGGCTTGCTAACCTGACTTTGCGAAAGTCGGGCTAACGCGCGCGGCTCCGTCAGAGCCATGACCGTGAGGGAGTGGTTTCCCGCAGCACAAAACCACCCGGTCACGGTACTAATTCTTAGGTATCGGATCGCCCCGGCTGATCGTATACGGGTCGCTATAGGCCGGTTTGATCCGCTCGCTGACCATGCCGGCCCACACCATGAACCAGGCCCACTTCGGTTGCGACTTGAGGACTTCGGCTGAAGGGGGAGTTCCCACTTCCCCGAGCGCGACCGGTTTCCCATCGGCCAGCGCCATGATTTCGTGGTAATACCTGTCACTCAGCGCCCGGTAGTTGTCGTAGCTGACCACGTCCACGAACTTCTGGCCGGGGAAGAAGCTGGCGAACTCGCCAGAGGGTGCGGGGCCATTCTGGTTCCACACCCAAATCAGATTGTCCAGGTGGTGGACGTTCACCATGCGAGAATACGCCTCCCGGTAAAGCTGCGCCGTGCCGGCCGGACCCGGACGGCCGCCCCACCAGAAGAAGCCGCCGTTATTCTCGTGCAGCGGCCGCCAGAGGACCGGAATATGCGCGTCCTGAAGCTGTTTCAAATAGCCCGCCGCCGTATCCATGTACTTCTCCCATCGCTTGTGCAGCGGCGTGTCGGGCGTGATCAGTGCTAGCCACTGCTCGTCGGTAAGCTTGGCCTGCACGCTGCCGCGCCAGCTCGCGCCCGGTTGCCCTGGTTCATCCTCGGTCGGCCGAAGCATGTGCCAGCACAGGTAAACGATGGACCCGGCGGCGGCCTGCTTCTTGGCTTCCTCGATCATGAGATCGCGATGCACGATGGAGTCTTTGTCTTCGCCGCCCGTGAAACCGAAATCCGAACCCCAGATGGCGGGATACTTGCCCGTGATTTCGTTTACCTTATCGGTGTCCTGGGAGCGTTGATTCGGAAAGTTGTGCTGGCCCGAAAGGATGCCTTTGCCCGAGACCGCGCAGAGGGTCTTCAGCAGCGCTCGAGCCTCCGGCGTGGCGTTGGGATTGACCGGATCGCAGTCATAAGGAGCAGGCGCTTGAGGGCCGACCGTGGCTTGAAGCCCGGGTGATGGCTGAGTCTGTTGGGCAGGCGCCGGCGGAGTCTGTTGAGGAACGGGGATCTGCGCGCCGGCCTGAGCGAAGACCACTGCGGCTGAGCAAGGGATCGCAACCAAGGCAGTAAGTATGGATTTCCGCATATTGATACCGTCCCCAAAAGCTATCCATCTGCGCGGGGCGCGGGGGTGCGAGACACTCCGCGGCGTCTTACCCGCATCCTACTGGGAAATCGCGAAAGCAATGATACTCGACCCCGCGGCAGCGGCGATATGCTGCTTGCCGTCGAACATGTAAGTCATAGGCGAAGCCTTCCATGTCTGGTTAGTCTGAAAGCTCCAGAGAGGTTTTCCACTTACAGCGTCGGCCGCCATCAGCGATCCGCCCTCTTCGCCAAAGATGACGAGTCCGGTGGCAGTAGCGAGCGTTCCACCCCAGGATTCGGCTGGACCGGGCTGCGGCAGCTCCCATGCGATTTTGCCGGTTTGGATATCGATGGCTTTCAAGATCCGCTCCGGCTTCTCACCCGGCGGCCGGCGCTGCGAGCCGCCCAGGTATTCTTTGCCGGCCTGCCATTCACCCGGATCGCGCTTGGTGTAGACGCTGCATTTTTCGAACGTTTGGATGTAATACAGGCCAGTGGCGGGATTGAAGGACGGAGAGAACCAGTTGGTGGCGCCGTCTTGCGACGGGCACACCTTGGTTCCGGCGGCGCTTGGTTCCTGATTGGGGTTCTTTATGGGACGGCCATCCGGCCCGATGCCGCTCGCCCAGGTTAAATTGCGCACGAAGGGCTTCGCCAGAAGCATCTTGCCGTTAGTTCGGTCGAAGACATAGAAGAAGCCGTTGCGATTCGCCTGCAACAGCAGCTTGCGGGGCTGCCCTTGCCAGACCGCGTCCACCACCATCGGAGTCTCGGTTGCGTCCCAATCCCAAAGGTCGTGCGGAGTAGTTTGAAAATACCACTTAAGCTTCCCGGTCTTGGCGTCAAGGGCAAGGATGCAGTCGGAATAGAGGTTATCGCCCGGACGGTCGTCGCCGTTGTATTCGGCGCTGGGGTTCCCGCTGGGCCAATAGACGGTGTCGAGTTCCGCGTCGTAAGTGCCGGTGAACCATGCAGGCGCTCCTCCATGGGCGATGCCTTTGCCTTGCCAGGTTTCCGAACCGGGCTCGCCGGGCTTGGGGACAGTCCAGAACCGCCAGACCTCCTTGCCGCCGGCCTGGTCGAAGGCTGCCAGAAACCCGCGGGCCCCATGCTCCCCGCCGCCGGTTCCGGAGATCACCAGATTGCCGACGGCGAGCGGCGCCGAAGTCGCAAAGTAGTTCAGATGCCAGTCGGCCATTACCGTTTCCCATAGCAGCACGCCAGTGAAGCGGTTGAGAGCGATGATATGGGCGTCATCGGTCGCCAGAAAAACGCGGTCTCCGGCGGTAGCTACCCCGCGATTAGTGCCGCCCGAGGCGTCGCCGGCCAGGCCGCGGGTGCGAGGACGCTGGTAATGCCAAATCTGCCGGCCTGAGCCGGCGTCGAGGGCATAGCATTCGTTGGCGCTCGAGACATACATGATGCCGTCGACCACCACCGGAGTGACTTCCAGGCGCCCTGTGTTCGGAAGAGTGAAAATCCATGTGGCGCCCAGGCGAGTCACGTTGTTCCGATCGATCTGGGTAAGCGCGGTGTAACGATTTCCGCCGGGATCGCCATTGTAAGTGGGCCAGTTAGTCTCCGATGTGACCTCGCGATATCGGTCGCCCACCCGGCGCAGCAAGTGCACGCGCTCGTCTAAGGTACGCAATTGCAAGTCTTCGAAGCCCTGGCCTAAAACCAGCCCATCGAGCTGGCGGCCATCGACAGTCCGGACCTGCAAGCGCACCGGCGGGGCGGCGGCGCCGCGCGGTTGCAGCGTGCGCAGGAATCGGGTGAGCTGCGGCATTTCGGCATCCTTGACCTGACTGGCGGGCATTCCGCGGTCGGGCAGGCCTTCACGCACAAGGGCCGCCAGTTGTGCATCGCTGCGGGCGCGCAGGCGAGCTCCAATGGCGGGGCCCAGTTCCCCGCCCCGGCCATCGGCGCCGTGGCATCGGGCGCATCGGTCCTCAAAAAGCAGGCGGCCGGGATCGGCGTCCTGGGCGAGCAGACCCATTGCGGCGAACAGGAAACCGGAAAACAAGATTGCGACTCGCATATGCTACGGTCTCACGATTCAGCGCGGGAATAGCGATAAATCCACGGCTTCACCCATAGCCTTGTAGCCCGCATCGTTAGGATGAAGATGGTCGCCGCTATCGTATGCCGCCAGAAGCCGGATAGGCTGATCCGGATCGCGCGCGGTTTTGTCGAAATCGATCACGCCATCGAAGTCGTTGCGTCCGCGAATCCACCGGTTCACCGCCTGGCGCTTATCCTCTTTCGGCGATGTAGCGGCGGTGAGTGGCATGGTGGTGAAGGGCATGATGGTGGCGCCGAAAATCTTGAGCCCCCGCTCGTGCGCGCGCTCGATGAGTTGGCGGAGGCCGGCGATCATATCTTCGGCGCTGACGTCTTCGGACATCGGCGCCGCGCCTCCCGGATGGCCGATGTCATTGATGCCCTCCAGCACGATGATGTATTGGACGCCGGGTTGCGCCAAAACGTCACGCTCGAAACGCGCCAGAGCGCTGGGGCCGTATTGAGGACCGGCGGCGCCGGCGCCATCGTGCAGAATACGGTTGCCGCCAATCCCGGCGTTGATCACGGCGAGGTGGTTCTTGCGCTCAGCCAGCAGGCGGTTCGCGAGAATATTCGGCCAGCGGCGGTTGGTGTCCGCGGTAGAGCGGGAGCCATCGGTGATGGAGTCGCCGAACGTCACGATGGTTGCGCCTGCCTTCGGCGCCATCACGTCGACGCCGGTCAGAAATGGCCACGAAGTAACGGACGAAGTAACCGTCGTATCGCCCGGCATCTGCGGCGCGGCGCACATATCGCCCGAGCCCAGGTACGAAGTCTGCTGCGCCGAATAGTGCAGGGTGCTGGCGATGGTGGGGCCGCCCGCGAGATAGAGGCTCACGGCCAAGTCGGCGGAAGCAGGCGCTTTGAGATCGACGGGGTCGCTCAATACCAGGGCGCCGGGCGGAATCGACACAGCCGGCCTGCCGCCGAAGGTGAGGGTGCGGTCCGAACCGGCCGCGATGGCCGGGCCTTTGTCGCGAATTGCGAGGTGCGCGGCGCCTATAGCGAGCGCCTGGGCGCCGAAAGCATTGGACAGGCGGACGCGAAACTGCTCGCCGCCAAGCGTGATATGAACGATCTCGCGCACCGTTTGATCGTTGAATTCCATTTTCCGGAGGCGCATTTGAGCCGGATCGTGACTGGCAGGCGAGGGACTGGCGGCCCAAGTGGCTACCCAGTGGTACGTTTTTTCGCGGGGTTTGCCACCCACCCCAACTTGACCGGATAGCCCCGCCACAACCAGTAACGCAGCCGAAAGTTTCAGGAGCAGCTTGAGCGAAGCTGGGAATCGCATGTGAAGCATCATCGCACAACCGGCGCCGAGGGTTGCGGCTCGGTACTTATCTGCGAACCCGAGCAGCCGAGACAGAGCCGCGACCGTGAGGGAGCGGGATTTCGCGGCCGGGCGAGAAATCCCCCAGAAGTTTAAGCACCCGACAACATCACGCATCAGCATCACTGATGTTTGATGCGCTATAATAACGGGCATGAGGACGACTCTTGAGTTGGACGACGATCTGGTTCACGCCGCGAAGCAATTGGCGCGGCAGCGCGGCGCCACCATGGGACAGGTGGTCTCGGAACTCATCCGTCAAGGCCTGGAGCCCAGGAACCCGCCGCGCGTTCGCAACGGAGTGCCATTGTTCGTTCCAAAACCCAGGGCGCCGAAACCGGACCTTGCATTGGTGAATCGGCTGCGGGATGAGGAATGAGCAGAGCGCTTCTCGACGTCAACGTTCTAATCGCGCTTTTAGACCCGTCCCACCCGCAGCACGAGCCTGCGCACCAGTGGTTCGGCCGCAATCGGCAACGGGGATGGGCTACATGCTCCATTACGATCAATGGCTGCGTCCGGATCTTCAGCAACCCGGCGTACCGAAGTGTGGAAGCCACGGCGGCTGACGTGATCTTACGCCTTCGGACGCTCTGCTCCAACCAGAACCATCATTTTTGGCATGACGATCTATCTCTGGTCGATGGCGCCATTTTCCGGCCGGAAGCCATCGTCAGTCATCGTCAGATTACCGACATCCACCTGCTTGCCCTGGCGATCCGGCACGGCGGCCGCCTCGCGACCTTCGACCGTTCCATTCCAGTTAAGCCGGTGGTTGGGGCCAAACCCGATAGCTTGGAAATCATCGGCGGCCCGGGCATCCGCGGTTAGAGCGTCGTGGCGCACGCACTCATGCGTGCCGCGTTCACACTCCTGTGAACGCGATATGTTTCACTGCTCCTCAGGGCCGATTACCGCGAATAGAGCCGCGAAACAAACGGTTACGCACAATGGGTTAAGCACATGGGTTTACGCACGCTAGGTCGCCCTACTTCGTTCCCATCGGCAGTAACTGATAGCTCACAAATGCCAACCGGCGGCCGTCGGGAGACCAGGACGGCGCGTCGATCGTCCCTTGCCCGCCGGTCAACGTGGCGAGCACGGTAACTCGCTTGTCGGCTAGGGAGAGAATCCGCAGTATCACGTCCTGATCTTTGGGCGCCCCTTTCACGCTCTTGGCGCAGGATAGGATCACCATGCGGCGTCCATCGGGAGACAGATGCGGATACCAATTGCTGAAATCTTCCGGGGTCACCTTCTCCTGACTGGAGCCGTCGGGAAGCATCCGCCAAACCTGCATCGACCCGCTCTTATCCGAATTGAAATAGACATATTGGCCGTCGGGCGAAAGCTCCCGGTTATCCTTGGTTCCCTCGCTCGCGGGCGGTTTGACTTCTTCCGGCGCACCGCCGGCGGATGGCACTCGATACGCTTTGCCCTCGCTGCGAAAGACTATCGCATCGGCATCCTTGAGCCAATTCGGGGACTCGATCCGCTTCGGTGAAACCAACGCCACGCGCGCGTCGGTAGATTGGACGGTGACGGTTTCGAGCGTACTGAAGAGCGTCAGATCCTTCCGGTTGGCGGTGGAAAGGGGTTCCATCCGGACGTTGGAGAATACCGCCTTCTCCACTGCATCCTTATTATGCGCGCACACGCCGATTCCGGCATAGAACGAGCCCTCCATGGGTACCCGCATCGAGCCGCCCGAGAAGTGGAGATCCTCGCCTTCGCCGGCCACCCATATATAGAACGAGTCGCCTCGCTTCTCAATGGAGACCCGCCTGGGTCCGGATATGCTCGATTGAACCTCGTGGGTAGCGGCGCCCTTTTCGTCGCGCGCCTGCAGCGACGTCAACCCGACTCCGTGTACGGCGATATCCGCGTAGGCGGAATCCGCGTCGAGGGTCTGGCGGAAGATCAGAACCGCCTTGCGATGCGGGTCTCCGCCTTGGCCGATGAAGGAAATATCGGCAGTGAGGCGCATGTCGCCGGTGACCTTCTTCCAGACGAATTGGAAAGCGTCCGCCGTGGCCCACATGTTCTCGCCGCTGGCGGAGAGCGTATAGCTCCGCTTTGAGCTATCGAAATCCGCCGTTCCGGCCGTGAGCACCGTCCCGATGTCCTGGTGTCCGTCAAACAATCCGATGGGCGCCGCCGGCGCCTGCGCTCCGGCCCGGTTTGGCATTCCACAAACCAATAACGCACACCCAATCAGTGATGTCAGCCGCACAACATTCGCATTCCGCATTTGAGTCCAGTATCGACGAACCGTGTACTTCATTGTAAGACAGGCCTCCTGGCCTGTCTTCTTGCTCCAACCCGCTTCAATATAGTAGTGTCGGCGTCGCCACCGGCCATGGCTTGGATACAAGGAAATCCCCGAAAAACATGGAGCATACCGCAACCCAACGATTTGACAGGAAGGTCGCCATGTCAGTCACGGCACTTTCAAATAAATCCGGCTTCGCAAACGGCTGCTCCACGGACGGCTCTGCTCCCCCCACTCGTTTCCCATCGCCAGCCCGCTAGCCATCCTCCTAACCTCTAGTTAAGCTTGGACTTTTACGAAATTGGCTTGGTTCCAAACATTTCTTCGATCCCGCCAAAATCGCCCGTTGGCGGCCCGCTCCCTTAGCGTTCCCGCCCTCCAAGTCTTCGTGTCCTAGAATTCCCCGCGCTACACTGGAATCGGGTCGCAAACCCGCATCCGCATGGCCCATTTTTTATTTACCGCGGTCGATCCGGAAGCCCTGCCCAGCGTAAAAGCACCCGGCAGCGGTATCCTTTGACACGATCGTTTGGCGGCGACCCGGCGGCGGCATCCTGCCCTTTGGCCAGGAGCCGGTGTGATAGACTGACGCGTGGCATAATCCATGCGGCCATCCGGTTTCCGCTGCTTCGCGCCCATTTCTAGTTTTCAACGGCATCGCTGCCGAACCGCCGCAGGGTAGCAGTAAAAGTAAGGAACACTCTATGATAAGACGCTTTTGTGGGGCAGCCAATCTTGGCTACAGCCGGCTTTCAGCCGTCTCTCTTCTTGCCGCCGTTCTATTGGCCACGGCGCCGGCCGCCCTTCCACAAGGAACCACTAAGGCCGGCCCTGAGTGGCTGATGTATGTTGGCACTTATACGAACCAGCAGAGCAAAGGTATTTATGCATACCGTTTTCAACCTTCAGGCAAGTTCACTCCGATTGGTCTGGTGGCCGAAACCAGCAGCCCTTCGTTCCTGGTAGTGGATCATAACCAGAAGTTTGTTTACGCGGCCAACGAGCTTTCAACGTACGAAGGCCGGCCGGCGGGAAGCATCAGCGCCTTTGCGATAGACGCGGCAACCGGCCAGTTGAAGCTGCTCAATAAGGTGTCGTCCAAGGGCGCCGGGCCGTGTCACGTCTCATTGGACGAGACTGGGAAGTGGTTGTTCGCGGCCAACTATGACGGCGGCAGCCTGGCGGAGTTTCCCGTTCATGAGGACGGTTCCCTGGGCGATGCTTCGGCATTCATCCAACATAGCGGTTCGAGTGTCGATCCCCAACGGCAGAGCCGCCCGCACGCTCACTCCGCGTATGTTTCGCCCGGCAATCGTTTCGTTCTGGTTGACGATTTGGGGTTGGACCGAGTCATGGTCTACCGCCTGGATGCCGCCAAAGGGACGCTGGCAGCCAACGACCCGCCGTTCGCAAAATTGGCCCCCGGCTCCGGCCCGCGCCATCTGGCTTTCGGAAAAGACGGCAAGTTCGTCTATGTGGTGAGCGAAATGATGGCCACCGTGACTGCGTTCAGTTACAACGCCAGCGCCGGAAGTCTGGCTCAAACGCAAACCATCTCGATGTTACCCGGCGGCTACACAGGCCCCAAGAGCGCCGCGGAGATTGCCATCCATCCCAACGGCAAATTCCTGTATGCCTCACACCGTGGAGATAATACCATCGCCATCTTTCGTATCGACCCAGGCAGCGGCGCGCTGACTGCCGCCGGCCGCGTATCCACGCAAGGTAAGACGCCGCGTAACTTCGCGATCGATCCGACCGGCGCCTTTCTTCTGGCCGCCAATCAGGATTCCGGCAGCATCGTAGTGTTCCGCATAGACCAGGCCACGGGCGCGCTGACGCCAACCGGAGATGCCCTCAACGTCGCATCGCCGGTATGCATCGTGTTCGCCAAGGCGCGCTGAGCACCGCACCGCTTTGAGCACCGCTCTATGAATCAGCCGTGGCCGCAGAATTTCGATCCGCTTGGGAATCGATGGCTCTCCACGTTGGCAGCGCTGATTCCGGTCTGTACTCTCTTCTATTTTCTGGCTGTACGGCGATTTCCGGCGTGGCAGGCCGCGGTATACGCGTTCATCGCCGGTGTGGTAGTAGCGCTGGCAGTCTTCCGAATGCCTCCGGTAATGGTGGCCGGGGCCGTGGCGGACGGTCTGGTTTATGGCTGGTTCCGCATTGCATGGATTCTGTTGGCTGCCGTGTTTGTCTACGAGATCTCGGTGGAGTCGGGACAATTCGCGGTGGTGAAGCAATCCATCGCCGGGCTCTCCAGCGATCGCCGGATACAGGTGCTGTTGATCGCTTTCTCGTTCGGCGCGTTGCTCGAAGGCGCGGGTGGTGGAGGAGCGCCCGTGGCGATTACTGGCGCCATGATGATCGGTTTGGGCTTCCCGCCGTTTCAGACCGCGCTGATGTGCCTGGTAGCCAACTCTGCGCCGGTGGCATTTGGCGGATTAGGTAACCCGGTGCGCACGTTGGTAGCGGTTACGGGTTTGCCGGAGGCGGACTTCAGCGCGATGATCGGCCGCATTTTGCCACTTACCACTCTGGTGCTGCCTTTCTGGCTGGTGCGCGTCATGTGTCCCGTGCGCGAGACACTCGCGGTTTGGCCCGCGCTACTGGCATGCGGCGTGATCTTTGGCGGCATCCAGTTCTTCTGGTCGAATTACATCGATGCGTCGCTGGTCGATATCGTGGGCGGTATAGGAACTCTGGCGCTGCTCGGCCTTTTCGTGCGGAAGGTGTGGGCTCCGCGGAAGCTCTGGCGGTACAAAGACGAGGCCACGGCGCCCGTAAGAGTGGCCGGAGACGGACTTACTCTCACGCGTATTGCGTGGGCATGGCTGCCGTTTTTATTACTCACCGGGTTCGTAGTCTTATGGGGCATCCCGCCGGTAACCAGATTGCTTGAGACATTCTCCTGGAAACAGCCCGTTCCGGGGCTGCATCTGCTGGTGATGCGCATGCCGCCCGTGGTTGTGAAACCATACGCGGAGGCGGCCATTTTTGACGTGGCCTGGCTGGCGGCGCCGGGCACTGGCATACTGTTTGCCGGACTCATTGCAGGCCCGCTTGCCGGACTCTCCCTCCAACGGACCCTCCGGGTCTTCCGTTTCTCCTTTTGGCGGCTTAGGCTGAGTCTGGTGGCGATTATGGCGATGCTGGGGCTGGGGTACATCACACGTTATTGCGGCATGGACGCTACCATGGGGATGGCGTTGGCGCATACGGGCGTACTCTTCCCGTTTTTTGGAACCATGATCGGTTGGTTGGGGGTGGCTCTCAGCGGGACGGACGCTGGCTCTAATGCGCTGTTCGGCAGTCTGCAGGTGATTACCGCCAACAAGCTCGGCCTCAGTCCGATTCTGATGGGCGCCGCCAACAGCGCAGGCGGCGTAATGGGGAAAATGGTCGCGGCGCAATCGCTGGTGATTGCCTGCGCTGTCACGGGCCGGGACGGCAAAGAGGGCGAGCTCTTCGCCGCGGTATTGAAACACAGTCTCGGCCTGCTGGCGCTGGTGGGCCTGATTGTGATGCTGTACGCCTATGTGTTTCCCGGCGCGATTCCAAACGGGCATAAATATTGGTGAGTCAAAAAGGAGATCTTATGAAGCGAAAATCGTACTTTGCGGCAATCGCGGCATTGGCCGCCCAATGCCTTGCTTTCAGCTCATTCGCGTTCGCTCAGGGAGTGACCGCTCCCGCTGGCCGCGGCGGAAGAGGAGCGCCTGCGCCTCCGGTCTCAACTCATGAGGTTAACCCGGACAGAACCGTGACGTTCCACTTACGCGCCCCGGATGCAACCAGCGTCAAGCTCTCGGGCGATTTCGTGCAGGGTTCGCCCGACATGACCAAGGGCGACGACGGTCAGTGGAGCATCACCACCGCCCCGCTGAATCCAGCGGTCTATAACTACACGTTTGTGGTGGACGGAGTCAGGAATATCGACCCTTCCAGTCCCATGGTGAAATTGGGCGACCGTTCCGCCGAATCGATGTTCGAAGTCACCGGCGATAAGCCGGCGCCCTACGACATTCAGCCCGTGCCGCACGGAACGGTACATATCAACTGGTATCAATCGGCGTCGCTCAACGCGCTACGCAGCATCTATGTCTACACGCCGCCCGGATATGAAGACGGCAAGGCGAAATATCCGGTGCTGTATCTGCTGCATGGTTCCGGCGATACGGAGGCCGGTTGGGTGGACGTCGGACGCGCCAACCTAATCCTCGATAACCTGATCGCGGCGGGAAGCGCGAAACCGATGATTATCGTAATGCCTTACGGCCGGCCGCTTCCGGATGTGATGCTGGTTCCATCCGCCGGCCGCGGACCTGGGAACGCCGATGCTTTATTCGGGACCGACCTGTTGCAGGATGTGATCCCCTATGTGGAAAAGCTCTATCGCGCTTCGGCGAAGCCGGACGACCGCGGCATCGCGGGGCTCTCGATGGGCGGCGGACAAACGCTTTCGATCGGGCTGACTCACCTCGATACCTTCCACTACATCGGAGCGTTTAGCGCGGCCGCCCGTGGGAATCCCGAGGAACAGTTCAAGGGCTTCCTGGCCGAGAGCGCCGCCGCCAACAAGAAGCTGAAGCTGTTTTACATTGCGTGCGGCAAGACAGACAGCCTTTTCCCCGCGTCGCAAGCTTTGAGCGATGCGCTGGACAAGCACGAGATCAAGCACACCTTCGTGGCTTCCGAAGAAGGGCATGTTTGGCGTAACTGGCGAAACTATCTGGCCGATCTGGCGCCGAAGCTTTTCCGTTGAAGTGGCATTGCAGGACGGGCCTCCTGGCCGGTCCGCGCGCGGAGCGCGCCGCCTTGACTGGTCGGGATGCCGGTCCAACGCTAACCGAAAAGGTTATTCATGAAACGCACAATATATCTGGCCGCGGCATTGCCGCACATCTGGCGGCGGCAGTGCCGCTGACGGCCGCCGTGTGGCTGATGGCTCAGCCTGCGGGCGGAGAGATGGACGGCTTCTCAACCGTGGAGGCGGCCTCTGTCTCAGACGCCATGGAGCAACTCTACGGACAGCGCGCGTACATGTCGCCCGAGATGCGGCCGCTCTCGGCGACGAAGTTCGCCGGCCGGCCGTCACGGTGATTCTCAAGAAGGAAGAGCACAAGGAGGGCGCCGCGGCGTCCCAAGGAATGCTGGAGGCGGTCGATGCCGCTAAACCCGGCTCCATCTACGTCATGGTGCTGGAAAATGGCGCCGATTTCGCCGGTATCGGAGGTCTGATGGCCACGGCGATGAAGTATCGCGGCTGTCTCTCAATTACCCGGTCTCAATAATATAAGGAGCCGGGGCGTGGCCTAATTCCCTTGGATCTTTGCCAGCGCTGCGCGCGCGCTCGGGATGGTGGGCGCGGCAAGCTGTAAGTGCCGCGCCGCCTCCCGATCTGACGCATGTGACACGTAAAGAATCAACCCCAGAACGTAATGCGCATGAGCGTCGTCGGGCTTGAGACGCAGGGCCTCTTCGGCCGACTGTCTCGCCTCGGCCTGGCTCCCCAGCAATGACTGCGCGTAAGCGATATTGCACAGCGTCATGGCGGATGGCCCCGACAGTTCGATGGCATGGCGGGTCTCGACGATGGCCTGCCGATAGCGGCCCATGCCTATGTGCCGTGCGCCCAGATTCACCCAGGCATCGGCGTAATCGGGCGAGATGGCGATGGCCCTCTCGATCGACTCCACCGCCTTCTCGTTGTCGCCTGTCTCGGCAAATTTCTGCGCCGCGAGAAGGGCTTCGAATGCCTTGCGGGCGGGCGGATGCTGCAGTTGGTTCACGGAGATAGTTCCCGAGCCCGGCCGCGGCTTCTCCTCATTCGGCAACCGGATGATGAAGGGCGCCTGCCGTCCGCCCACAGTCACGCTGCCTTGGTATAACGATTCGCCCCGGGCATTGGTGACCGTCACCAGGTAAGACCCGTAAGGCATCTGACGGAATTCGAACTCGCCATCCGAACGAATCTCCGATGTCGACAAAGTGGAATGGCGGCTGACGTCGTAGAGCTGAATAGTGTAGCCGCCGTCGATGGGTTGGCTCGTTTCAATCTCGCCCTTTACAACGGGCGCTAACTGGTCGTTGCTCGTGAACGGCTTGGCCGGCCCCGCGGCGCACAATACCGCCAAGAGCGCAAGAATGACGCGCACCTGTATCGTTTGCACAATACTCCTCCGGATAGTCTTTGGATTGGTCTCTTGCTGGGAGAGGAAAACGGCAGCCGCAGTCTTACGGGGACGGGCGGCCGGAACGTCCTGCCGCCCTTATGTTCTCAGTTTAAGGTTTCAGTGGAGCGAGAGCAAATTGAATTTATGAATCGGTTGGATAATCGGGCACGGCGCGGCCCAGATCTTCGGCGAGAATGATGGCGTCGGCAAGCTCTTTCATAGGCCGCCGCAGACGGCGGCTCTGATTGCGCAGGCGCAGATACGCCTCTTCTTCGCTGATCTGATGGCGCTGTTGCAGAATGCCCTTGGCGCGCTCCATCACCTTGCGCGTTTCCAGGGCGCGCTTCATTTCCAGGGTCTCTTCGAGCAGGCGCGCGCGTTCCTCTCCGAGCAGCGAATTGGAAATAGCGCCGCCAAGCTGTTCGCCGATGAAGACCATCATGGAGATCTCGTCGCTCGAATGCCGGTACGGCTCGCGGTGGTGCACGTTGATGACGCCGATAGTATCGCCGCCGCCCACCAGCGGAACCGAAAGGAGCGCTTCGTAGGTATCCTCGAAGAGTTGGGGAAACTTCTTGAATCGCGGGTCGGCGAACGCGTTGGCGGCCAACGCCACTACCGATCGATGCTCCGCCACCCAGCCCGTGATACCTTCGCTGGCCTTCATCTTCAGCATGCCGACATCGTCGACGTGGGGCGCTTGCGAAGCGCGCAGCACGATCTCGTGGGTGGCTTGATCGATGAGGTAGACCAGGCACGCGTCGCAAGCCGTAGCCTGTACCGCCAGTCCGATCACTTCACCCAGTTTTTCATCCAAGTTTAGGTTTGAGTTCACGATGCTGCTAATGCGATGCAGCATGGTCAACTGCGAGGTTGAGGCGTCCATCGTGTTTCTCACCGCCATATACACAACCTATGCCGCTTGAGGCGGGCAGTCCAATCCAAAATTTCTATGTAGCGTATTAGAGCGCTATCTCGCTATCAGGCTTGAGGTTGTGAGCTTTTTCACTCCGGCCACTTTGTACCAGTACCGTTACAGCGTGTGGCTCGGTGCCGATAAGTCGTACTGGCTTACCGCCGCTTGTGGTCACGATTCTCGCGCTTCCGCGAAGCTTGGCGATCTGTTTTCCGGCGAGCGTCAGTACCGAGCCCGTGCGATCGGTTCGCAACTCAGCTGTCCCCCACTGAGCGGTGGTTGACGCGGCATCTTCCGGTAGACGGCAATTCCACTCGAGGGTATCGCCGGACGGCCGCACCCCATAAAGCCGCCATACGAAATCGAAGAGTGTCAGCATGGCGGGCGAATAGGCGCCGCGGTCGGGGGAGAATTCGCCGGTGTCCGGGTCCATCTGCTGCAGAAACTGACCGGAGCGGACCAGCGCTTCCACCCAGCGAGTCATGAGGTGCGTGAAGTCGGCGTACTTGCCGTAGTGCTCCATCCATCGCGGAGTGCGCAGGGCGGTGAGCGCCTGGCTTGCGCCGCCCCAGGAGTTGCGCGGGATGGGACGGACGAAAGCCGGATCGTCCGCGGCGATGGATGGAAACGGATAGGGCGTCCGGAACGCGCTGGGATTGTGGAGTTGGCGGCGGTAGACTTCGTCGAAGAGTTTCCGATCGGCCACGTGCTCGCCCATGACGCGGGTGATCGCGTCGCCGCGAATGCGCACGAAGCGGTCGTGGGAATCGATATCGTAGAACGCGGCGTCGCGCGCATCGTAGAGGCGATCGAGGATGAGCTTGCGAATGGCGGCGGCGGATTCGAGCCAGCGAGACTCCTCGGAGCCGCGTCCCATCTCGCGAGCGATGGCGGCGAGCGCGATGCGGCCGCCGTAAACGGTCGCCGAAAGATCGGGCGCGAGGTAGGGCAGGCCATCGTCCGGCGAGCAGATGCGCGCATCCTGCTGCGGGCACTGGCGCGATTTGCCAAGGAAGCGCGGGCTGTTATCTTGGCCGGTGTCATAGGTGCAGAAGGCTTCGCAAAGGGCCGAACCGCGCGTGTTACGGTAGCGAACCAGCCACTCGTCCCAGCGGGAGCAGGCGCGATAGGTCTTGGCGAGAAACGCGGCGTTGCGGTTCTGCCGGTAAAGATCCCAGGCGGTGGCGGCGATGGGAACCACCATCTGGATCTGGCCCGTGCCCAGGCGGTCCTTCTTATCGTTGCAAGGCAGGTAACCGTCTTCGCGCTGCAAGTCGAAGAAGACCTCGTGGTTGGCCAGCGCGGTCTCGGGCGAAAGGGGCGCGTAAACCAGGCCTTCGAGCGGCGCACACTCAAGCCACACGCCCGCATAAGTTGCGCCTTCCAGCAGCACGGGGCGCGGAAAGCGGAAGACGCTCTGCACGTTGCGTTGGAGGCCGGTTACCGCGGCGCCGTACGCTTGTTGTAGCTTGGCGTTGGTACACGAGAATTGCGGCGTGGGATTGCCTGCACCGGCGGCGACCGCCCCGGAGGCGGCCTGCAACAGGAATTCGCGGCGATTAGAGGGCACAGGGGTTGGCTCTTTTCGATGATACGCCAAGGGTGATGGTGTGACATAATTGCTGACATGGGCGCGCCACCTACCCTGGTTTCCGTTGACGAGTACCTGCATACAGTCTACAGGCCGGACTGCGACTACGTCGACGGAATGATATTGGAGAGGAACGTGGGAGAGAAAGACCATGGGAAACTGCAACGGGCCATCCTGTTCTACTTATGGGAGCGCCGTAATCTGTGGAATGTCTTTCCCATTCAAGAGCAGCGAGTCCAACTTTCACCCACACGCTATCGTGTACCGGATATCTGCGTGGTTGCCGGGCCGGAACCCGACGAACAGATATTTACTTCGCCTCCGTTTCTGTGTATCGAGATTCTATCTCCTGAAGACCGGATGAGCCGGATGCAGCAGAAAATCGACGATTATCTGGCGTTCGGAGTACGCTATGCCTGGGTCGCGGACCCGCAGACAAGGAAGGCGTGGATCTACACTTCCGAGGGCAGCCGGGAGGTGCGGGATGGGATGCTGCGCACGGAGGATCCGGAGATTTTGGTTCCGCTTGACGTAGTTTTCGAGAGTTGAGTCGTCTGTGGCGCCTCACTGGCTTCCTTCTAAATCAGAACTGGCCCCAATAGTTGGCAAGCATTAGCGCCATCAGATGCCCGGGAGGCTCGGGAAGCCACCAGAAATCTGGCTGAGTTGCGAGGAGGTGCTCAAAAAAGGCGTATGGCGTGCTTCTGTCGTGCGGTTAGCGCCTTCATCAATTGGTCCCACTCATGCATTACGTAATCTCTCAGTTCAGCCGGATATTGTTCCGGCCGGGGGTAGAGTTCTTTGGTCCAGGCGTCAACCCAGTCCACTGCCTCATCAGGATGCTCCACGGCTGCAATCAGGTAGGCAGGCAAATAGAACCGCTTACCATCCAGAGAGAAATAATCGAGAGTCGCGTGCAATTGAAGGAATTCCGGATCGATGACGTCGCGCCAGTGCTTGCCCAAGAAGTCGGGACGATATAGTCTGGATTCCGAGGCCTCGGGCGAGTACACAATAAAGTCGTCACCAGGGTACGGAACATTCCGCGAATGCGTCCCCGATCTCCGCCGTCACTTCTTGGGCATCCAAGGCGATACCTCCTTACGCACTTCCGTTTGAGTGAGTCTCTTCGCGCCATGTCTCACGTCATCGGACGCGCGCCCGGAAACGCCAGCGCTTCGGTAAGCGCCATGGTCGAGAAGTTGCGCCCGGCTGCGAGCAGCGTTGCGGCGATTCCAGCACCCATCATCCCAGTGCCGATCACTGCCGCCGTGGCGAACATAATCTACCGGAACGTGGGTGTCTCCACGATTCGCGCTTTCTGTATGAGCTTGGCGCCGGCAACATCCAGAGTGACAACGTACTCGCCGGGCGGCATGGCAGCACGCGCCTGCCCGCCTCGTCCGCCGCCACCACCGCCAAATCCACCGCCGCCTTCCGACGACACGCGGTTGATTCCGGCCTTCTGCGAACCTTGCAGCGTCCGCACAACTTTGCCTGCCGAGTCCGCAACCGTGACCGTCACCGGTTGCGGCGCATCCTGTTTCAGGTAGTAGTAAATCAGCAGCCCGTTCGGCTCATTCGGCGTAGTTGGGAAAGTGTCGCCGTTAAACCGGTAGTTGCCTTGCGCGCCGTCGTGGCGAATCGGCTTCGGCTTCACGCTGAAAAGGTACGGGCCTTTCAGATTCTCTTCGGTCATCTCGCGGATGGGCGCGATATCTAATACCCAAACGCCGCGGCCGTAAGTGCCCGCCACCAGATCCTGCTCGCGCGGGTGTATCACCATGTCGGTGACCGCCGCGGGAGGCATATTGCTCTTCAACGCCACCCATCGCGCGCCGCTGTCGGCCGATACATAAACTCCGATATCGGTTCCGGCAAACAGTAGCGAGGCCTTCTGAGTGTCCTCGACTATCGAGTTGACGGGCCACTGCGGAAGGTTGCTCGATATGTTAGTCCAGGCGGCGCCGAAATCGGTAGTCTTGAACAGGTACGGCTTGAAGTCGTCGAAACGGCGCCCCGTTTTGGCAATGTAGGCCGTTCCCGCGGCGAAGCGCGACGCATAGACACGGCTGGTCCAGACATCCTCGGGACCGCCAACGGCTGCAATGTTCCTGGTGACGTCGGTCCAATTGGCGCCGCCGTTTCGGGTCACTTGTACCTTGCCATCGTCCGTACCTAGCCAGATGACTCCGGCGGCGACAGGCGATTCTGAAATTGTAGTGATGTCGCAGAACACAATGGCGCTGCCCGCGGCGCTGTGGTTGATCTTGGCAGGGTCGTTAGTGGTGAGATCGGGGCTGATCTCCTGCCAATTGTCGCCCCGGTCCGTCGAACGGAAGAGCACCTGCGCCCCTGTGTACAGGGTCTTGGGATCGTGCGGCGATAGCACCAGCGGAGCGATCCAGTTGAACCGCAGCCGGTCACCCCCGGCCCGCTTTGGCATGATGTCCACGCTCTCATGAGTCTTCTGGTCGTAGCGGGCGTGACTGCCGAACTCATGCGTGTTGTATTCCCAGCGGCTGTCGGCAGGGTCCACCTGGTTGTACATGCCATCGCCCGTGCCTACAGTTACCCAGTCTTCCACCCCAATGCTGCCGCTCCAGCCATTACTCGGCCCCTTCCAGCTTTCGTGATCCTGAAGGCCTTCGTAAATGTTGTACGGCGCCTCCATGTCCACGCCCAGCGCGTAGACTTCCCCGCCCCGGATGGTGATGTAGTTCTGGCTCGTGCGACCTCCGTCGAAGGATTGGAAGACGCCGCCATCGGACGTCGCAATCATGCGGCCGGAATCCTGCGGATCGACCCATAGGGAGCGAAAGTCGCCGAATGCGCGCCCGAAGGTTCTCGGCCCTCCACGGCCGGCCCACGTCTTGCCGCCATCGGAGGTGCTGTGGAAGTCGGACCCAGTGACCCAAACCCTGTCGGCGTTGTTCGGGTCGACCGTGATCTGGTTAAACGAGTAGCCTGCCTTGCCACTGACATCTACGTTGTCGGGATTTACCTTGCGCCAGCTCGCGCCCGAGTCATCCGTGCGGTAAACCTGTCCATTGATTGTCGCAGTTGGATTGGTGGCGCCTGGGCGCAAATTGTGGTTGTCGTAAGCCGCATAGAGCGTATCCGGCCTGGTGCGGCAGATATCGATGCCGATGCGGCCCATGGGGCCTTTCGGCAATCCGTTGGTCAATTCCTTCCAGTTAGCGCCGCCGTCGGTGGTCTTATATAAGCCGGTTCCCGGTCCGCCATCGTCGATCACCCACGGCAGACGAGTGTGCTCATAGGTTGCCGCGTAGAGTAGCTCGGGGTTGCGGGGGTCGCGGACAAGATCGACGGCTCCCACGCGGTCGCCTACGTAGAGCGCTTTCTTCCAAGTCTTGCCGCCATCGGTGGTTTTGAACACTCCGCGCTCTGTGTTCGGCGTGGCGAGATGCCCGAGGGCGGCGACATAGACGATATCGGGATTGGTGGGATGGATGACAATTCTCGCGATGTGCTGCGTATCTTTCAATCCCATGTTCTGCCAGGTCTTGCCGCCGTCCGTAGACTTATAGACGCCGTCGCCCCAATAGGCGCTGCGCGTCGCCGAATTATCGCCGGTTCCCACCCAGACCACGTTCTCATCGGAAGGCGCCACGGCGATGGCGCCCATGGAATAGACGCTCTGGCTATCCATGACTGGCTCGAACGTCACACCGCCGTTGGACGATTTCCAGACTCCGCCGGTGCGCAAAGCAGCGTAGATAGTATCCCGGTGCGACTTGGCGGGCGTCTCTGGAATCGCCACGCCGACCGTCCAGGCGCCCGTCTTGTACGGCCCAAGGTTGCGGTAAGCGAGCCCGTTCAGCAGGGCTTCACTGAAGGGCTGCGCGGCCACTGGCGGCGCCAGCATCGCGACCACGGCAAAGCCTGCACTGAGGCTGGAAACGGTGCTCCTAAAGTACACGAAGAAGACCTCCGGATGTTCCGCTGCGGTATCCCGCTTGAAGGCTCAAGCTATCAGGGCTGTGTGGCACTGTCAAGGCTGCCAGGCTGCCAGGCGGGGTATGGGGTATTGGCTGGGCTTCCCCTGCCAGCCGGGCGATGGCTCAGGCGGTGGCACTAGCAGGCGCACTCGCAGCCTGATAGAATCCAAGTCACTCAATAGTTGGAGGATCGATGAAAAACATACTTTTTTCGCTGTTGCTTTCGGTTGTGGCGCGGCCGCTGCTCGCGCAGGGCGCCCCGACGCATGGGGCAGCCGACCAGCCTTACGCAGTGGAGTACTACTACAAGGTGCAATGGGGACATCAGCAGGAATTCCTGCAACTCTTCCTGAAGAACCACTACCCATTGCTCCAAAAGGTCGTCGAGAGTGGCCGCATGATCGGGGTGAAAATTGAGGAGCCGGCTAACCACATGACCGAGGATTCGCGCTGGGACTATCGCGTCACGATCCGGTTCAAGAACTCGACGATGGCGACGACCGCTAATCCCGAGGAAGAGCGTTTTATCAAGCAACTCTGGCCCGACCAGGAGAGTTACAAACGCGAGGAACAGCGGCGCTTCGAGATTCTACTGGCCCATTGGGATCTTCCGGTGACGGATGTCACTCCGTCGAAGAAATAGCCCGGCGGTGACATAGCGAGGGCTGGTGCGGAGCGCGAGTGAAGCCCGGTCATATCGCTGGTTAGTGTAGTATCTACGAAATTGGTGGGACGAGTGGGCAAAGGCTAGAAGCCGCCTGAAAGGCGGCTGCAGCCAGGATTGGCTGCCCCACAAAGAGTCAGATTGATGGCCATTCAAATCGGCGATATGCTCGGTGATTATCAGGTCACTGGCGTTTTGGGCCGCGGCGGCATGGGCAAGGTCTTTCGCGTTCGCAGCCTGCTCACGGGTCGCGAGGAGGCCATGAAAATCGTCCTTCCCGATCTCGATGAGGACCCCGCGCTTGCCGACCGCTTCCTGCGTGAGATCAAAGTTCACGCCAGCCTCCAGCATCCCAACATCGCCGCTCTCTACACGGCCCTGCGCATAGATGACCGCCTGGTCATGATCCTGGAGCTGGTCGAAGGCGTCAGCCTGGAAGAGATGCTGCGCGGCGGGCGAGTCGAGGTCCCCGTGGCGGTCCGCTACATCACCCAGATCCTCGCGGCCCTCGCGTTCGCCCACGAGCGCGGCGTGATTCATCGCGATATTAAGCCGGCCAATATCCTGATCGCCGCAGACGGCGTGGTCAAGTTAACGGATTTCGGCATCGCGAAATCCATCGGCGTGCAGCGGCTCACCGGCACAGGCCTCGCGGTTGGAACCATTGCCTACATGTCGCCCGAGCAGATCCGCGCCGGCCAGGCCGACGCCCGCTCCGATATCTACTCCGTCGGACTCACGTGCTATGAGGCAGTCACCGGCCGGCGCCCCATTCAAGGCGATACCGAGCACGCCCTCATGAACGCGCAACTGAGCGTCATTCCCCCCAATCCGGCTATGGTCAATCCGCTCGTGCCGCCCGCCATCGCCGCCGCCATCATGCAGGCGCTCGCTAAAGATCCCGCCGAGCGCTTCCAGACCGCCCTGGAATTCCAGGCTGCGCTGCAAGACCGCGGCCAAGCCACCGTCACTCCCAGCGCCATCGCCACCGCCTCGCCTGAACTGGCCGATCTGGAAGCCCGCCTTTCCCGCGCCATAGGTCCCATCGCCAGGCGCCTGGTTGCCGACGCCGCGCGCCGCTACGGCACTATCTCCGAAATCCGCCAGGCGCTCGCCTCGCAGATCGAAGATCCCAAGGAGCGCGAAGCTTTCTTCAAAACCAGTACTGACGTCGCCGCTACCACTAGTTCGCGCATGCCAGACTCGCCGATTCAATTCGATCCCGCCGCGCTGGACCTTTTCGCGCAAGCGCTCGCCCCTTACATAGGCCCCATCGCGAAGATCGTGGTCACGCGCGCGGCCCGCACAGCTCGCAACGCCGAGGAATTGCGGAACCAGTTGGCCGAAGAGATCCCCGCCATCGCCGACCGCCAGCGCTTCCTCGCAACGGTGCGCCCAATTCTTTAGTCGGGTGCGCGGCAGTAGCGTCCGGCTGCGACTGCTTGCCGCCATGGCACGAAATTGCGCCTAAGAACCCAGCATCTTCAGCGCCCGGTCCAGGCTTCGCCGCATCCGGTTGAACGACCCGGCCAGGACGGCGATTTCGTCCTTGCCCCGTACGGGCAGTTCCGGCATGTCCATTTTTCCCACGCTGATCTGGTCCGCCATGGTCGAAAGGCTGCGCAGAGGCCGCACCACCGTGAACAGTAGCACCAGGTCCAGCAAAACAAGGCTCGCCAGAAATACCGCCGCCAGATAGATCGCCAGCCTTTGAAACGCCTCGTTCGCCATCCGTACCGGCAAAGTCATCGGCATTGCCACAATCTGCGCGCCCACAATTTCGTTCGGCTGCCAGCCGAATCCGTTGTTCGATCCATAGCGCCGGATCATCGCCGCGGGCGCCGCGCGCGGCACGCTGTGGCATTCCAGGCATGGCGGATTGGCCTGAATCGGCCGCGCCAGGTAGAGCGATGGCCCGGTGGGCGTGTCCCGCTCGCCCACCAGTTCCTTCGCCCCGGCAGGGTGGTTGCGAAACGTGTTGACGATGTCCGCCTCCCAATCCACCGCACGGTCGCGCAGATTGGTTGGGTTCAGCGTCGCCTCTTTGTACGAATAATCCGGATAGCTCGCGCGCAAATAGTCGAAATTTTCCGTGGCTGCGAATGCCGGAACGGTCTGCGGCAGGAACGACCGCAGGTGTTCCTGCTGGGTCACCAGCAGCGGCTTGATCTGTTTGGTGGTGTAATCGCGCGCGGATTGCATCGCCTCCATCATCAGACGGGCCTGCCGCAGTACGTCTTCCCGCGCATCGTTTTGCAGCAGATGATGCGAGACTGCGGCCGCAATGGCCAATCCCGCGCCCAGAACCAGTCCTAGAATCAAGTTGAATTTCGCCAATAGTTTCATTTTGGTAGCCGGTACGAAGCTGGAAACAAGTCTAACCTTTATCCTACTGCCAGGGAAACGCGGCGCTCTTGGCGGCTATAAGGCGGAAGCCCCGCTACCATACCATAAGTACGGCTGGCCCTGACAGGGTCGAAAAACCCCNNTTCATGAAGTTTCGCGGGCGGAACGCCCATTCAAACAGACGACAAAAAACGATCGTCTGTCCTACCTCGCACCACTCACATCCGGCAAGGTTCTACCGTCCGCTTCACCGAACCGCTCACTAGCCCAGCAGGTAAAACAGCAGCGCCATCCCGGCCGCCATGAACAGGATGAGGCCGATCCACACGAGAACGTATAGCGATTCCTGCTCCGGCGGAGGAGTGTGTATCCCAATCGCCATGTGAAGCCCACGAACCAGACCAGCCAGGAATCGCATCGTCGCGCTTGCCCCCCAGATCGATGGTAAGCCAATATCTGCTGCAAATGCAATAAATAATACTTGACAAGTATACACGCATATTATATTATCGTAAACAGATGAGGTCTGGAACGGCCTCTCAACAATTTCAAAAGGAGCTTTAAACACCATGTCTCTCAGCCATTTCGATTCATTAGCCAATTTACGCGTTTTCGAGGATTCCTTTGCCCGCTTGCTCAGCGAGCCCCAGGCGAACCGGCCCTGGTCGCCTGCCGTCGATATCTACGAGACGGAAAACGAACTGGTCCTGAAGGCCGATCTGCCCGATGTCGATGCGACGGAAGTCAATGTCCGCGTCGAAAACCTGACGCTTACCGTCTCCGGCGAGCGCAAGTTCGATAAGTCCAGCAATGAGAAGGGCTTCCACCGCATTGAGCGCAGCTATGGCCACTTCACACGCAGCTTCGCGATCCCCAATACGTTCGATACCGAAAACATCGCCGCCAGCTTCAAAAACGGCGTGCTGACGGTTAAGCTTCCCAAGAAGGAAGCCGCCAAGCCGCGTCAGATCAAGATCGAAGCAACCAATTAATGCATCCAAAGAACCGGCGGCAAGACCGCCGGCGCTACCGAGAGATCGAAGCAGCCAACTAATGCATCTATAGATACAGGAATCCGATTTACGGGTCCTCCACCAAGGGCAGGCGGCATTCCGCCTGCCCTGATTGTCGTTTAAGGGGAAGAATCGTCTTTAGGGGGAAAAATGTTCCGATTGGATAAGCTGACCCAAAAAGCTCAGGAGGCGGTACAGCAGACGCAAGCCATCGCCGAGAAAAGTGAAAGCCAGGTGATGTACCCGCTGCACCTCCTGGTGGCGCTGGCGGAAGAAAAAGAAGGCATCGTGCGCCCGGTGCTCGAAAAGTGCGGAGTTCATCCCGATGCGGTGGTTACCGAGGCCCGCCGCCTGCTGAGCTCGCTGCCCAAGACCAGCGGCATGCAGCCCGGCATGTATCTGGCGCAGCCGCTGAACCAGATCCTCGAACATGCCTTCGACGAAGCCGCGCGCTTCAAAGACGAATTCGTCTCCACCGAGCATCTGCTGCTCTCGCTCGCCCAACAGCGCAGCGACCCGGCCGGCCAGTTACTGGATAAGGCGGGCGCCACCCACGATGCCATTTTGAAAGCGCTGGTCTCGATCCGCGGCTCGCAACGCATCACCGACCAGAATCCCGAAACCAAGTATCAAGCCCTCGAACGCTATGCGCACGATCTTACCGAATCCGCGCGCCAGGGCAAGCTCGACCCCGTCATCGGCCGCGAAGAGGAGATTCGCCGCGTGATGCAGGTGCTGAGCCGCCGCACCAAGAACAACC
>PLDF01000099.1 GCA_003135055.1 Bryobacterales bacterium
CATCGGGGGTGAACTGACACGCTTTTTGATACAGTGCGATTGCCTTTTGAGTGTCCTGTTGAACGATTTCCGCATTTGGATATGCTCCGAGTACGCTTCCATCGCGGTAAGAGACAGCCAACGATGAGCAACTCCATCCATCCCTCTCATCGCACTCGCGCTGCCAGGCATCGATCGCCCTTTGCGGATCGCCCAGGATTACATAGAAGATGGTCACACTGCCGCATTCGTGGTCGTGTTGGCAGATGTCTTCAACTGTGGAAAGCTCTCTTCTGGTTGCGAATGGAAGCCATGCGNNCGTGACCATGCGCTGGGCTCTCCTATAGGTTGACCATTGGAATCCTTCATGAGAGGGTCACCGAACTTCATGAGGATCGTTCTTTCTTGGATTCCTCTTCCGTTGAAGTAACAAAGGGCGAACGTCCCCAGCAGCAACAAGAGCGCCGAGCACAAGACGAGCCGGATGCGGCGGCGCAGGCGTTGAAGGAGTTTCTCCGCGAAATTGTTCGGGATTTCCCCGGAACCCGAGAAGGACTCCAGAAAACCGAAACTGCTCGGGGTGGAGGTGTTCTCAGCGATTAGCTCCTGACGGTCGGCTTGCTCTGCTTTTCCCTGATATTCCGGCGCCTGTACTTCGACTTTGCGGACTGCTTCGAGTTGGGCAACGCGTTCGGCTTCCTGTGTAGCCAGCCGCGCAACTTCCTCACGAGACATTTGCTCGGCCTCCCCCCGCTGGGCGGCTTCAGCTTGGGCGAGACGCGCCGTTTCCACACGAGCCTGGCGCTCGGCATCTTCCTTCTCACGCAGTGACTCAGCTTCGTGGGCCCGGCGTTCTGCTGCCTCTTTCTCGAGAAGCGCCGCGGCTTGACTGGCAATGCGTTCGGATTCTTCCCGCTCCTTTTGTTCTTCGCGTTCGCGCAGCCTCTGAGCTTCTGCCTCGCGGGCCTGCCAGGCAGCGTGGCGCTTGGCCTCATCCTCAGCGGCCTGTTCCAACACGGCCACATTCGGTTGCTTCACCTGCAAATGCGCCATCAGCGAAGCCAAACCCCGCGCATAATCCGCCCGAAAATCAATCCGGTTATTGCGCTGCAATTGCAGCGGCACAATGCAGTCCTTATACAACACCGGGATGACGATCTTTCCCTGTTCCAGCGCAAATGAAATCTCATTGCGCACATTGTTCGACCGCGACGAGCCGGGCGACAGCACCAGCAACATCCATGGTGAGGCGATGAGCGCGTCCTCGATGGCATTGTCCCAGGCAGCACCCGGCTTGATATCGAGCTGGTCGATCCACACGCTCGCGCCTGCTGCCTTGAGGTCCCGGGCGAGACGCAGCGCGAACTCCGAGTCTTCGCGGCTGTAGCTGATGAACGCCGACGGAGAGGTAGCGGGCACGGCGGGAAGCTCCTGTGGAAGGCTGGCGCTGAGAGCGATAGTAACGCAGATGGGTTCAGGGGATCGGCAGCGGAATCCCTGGACCAGATGAGACGTTAGTCTTCAGCCCAATTGAAGGGGAGTGGGGATGAAGAAGAGCCGGTTCACGGAAGAGCAGGAGATTTCGGGGCAGGTCAACCCTTGCGGTATGATCGCGTCACGAGAAACGCCATACTGGATGGCTTGAAGTGAATCCGCACAGGCGATGCCAATGTGGAAAATTTGTCAAGCTTCCCGCGCACAGTACGGAAGTGTTCCCTCTAATTCCACACCGCTTACAAGCCAACTTACCCAAAGAAATTTGGCATGTTTTATATCCAGACTTGATATCCTAAAGATATAGGGTAAGAAACGAAAAAAGCTCCGCTAACGCGGGGCTTTTTCTGTTTTCCGTGGTTGGCATTCGGGTACGAGGGGTCTGGCCTAACGGCCAGGCCCCTCGCCTTTTCCGATCATCGATCACTGCCCCCAAATCACATCTCAGAGGAGAACCACCATGGCGGACGATACGACGACAAACGAAACTCAAAAACCAAAAAAACCCTTCGACCCTGACAACCCGGACATGACCACGATCCGCCGCTGCCGCGCCCTCAAAGTCAACGGCTTCCAGTGCAACCAGTCCGCCATGAAAGGCTTCGACTACTGCATCGCCCACTTCGAGCGCAGCCCCCGCAAACTCGCCAAACCCGGCCACATCATCGTGCCTCTCCTCGAGGATCACTCCGCTATCACCCTCATGTGCACCAAAATCGTGTCTGCCCTCCTCAACGGCGAAATCGATCCCGAGATCGCACGCCCCGCCACCAGTGCCCTCAAGGTCGCCAGCCTCAGCCTTCCCAAACCGCCCCGCATGAAAGAATCCGACAAGCCCGCACCCGCCCAGGAATCCGTCCACAACTACTCCATGGACGAGGAGGGCAACTGGATCGGCCCGCGCGAAGCCTACCGCGGCCCCAACAACACCTTCGAGCCCCAATGGTCGGCCGCCAAATATATGTATGAGCAGCAATGCAAGCGCTACGGCATGCCGCTCCCCGAATCCGCCGCCGACTTCCCAGAATGCGGCTGGCTCACCGAAGAAGAAATCAAGATGGATCCACGCGAATGGAGCCGCCGCCAAAACCGCCGCCTCGACGCGGTGCTCGAGCAAGCAAAGAAAGACGAAGCCGCCCGAGCCAAAGCCCGCGACGAGAAAAAACTCCAGGCCGACAAAGAAGCCGGCATCGAACCCGCGCCAGCGCCGAAACCCCTGCGCCACGGTGAAGCCCTCGGCTACTACGACCCCATCCCAGAAAAGAAACCAGCGTCTCCAGCGGCCGCCGAACAATCCGCGGAGACAACACCCGAACACCCACCGTTTCCCATCCCCGGAGTCCCCATCAGCTGCCCCGACGAAGAAAACGGAGTCTGCTGGTGCGGAGGCCCCGACCAGCAGTTCCCCTGCGAACCCTGCCGCCTGAAAAGAGACAACAACAACCTCGACCTGCAAGCCGTAGCCGAGCCA
>PLDF01000081.1 GCA_003135055.1 Bryobacterales bacterium
TAAGTAAGTATGAAAGCAGCCACGGAGCGGCTCGATGTCGCCAGCGAGGAATTAGCGGCCTTAGTAGAAGAAGTACGCGAGGCGCAGGGCGAAACCGGCTACCAGAAATTACAAGCCGCGATCCGAACTCTGGGCTATGCGACTGAGTTACTGGAGGCTCGCCAGGCGACGCTGGAGAAACTGCGCCGGCTGTTGTGTCACTCCGGCACGGAGGTTAAAAAAGGTACTGAAGCAGGCAGGCATCGAGACTGGCGAGAAGCAGAGCAAGGAACCGGGCGCCCCGAAGAGTAAGGCTCCCGGACATGGGCGCAACGGCGCCGCGGCGTATCGGGGAGCGCGCCAGGTCGAGGTTCCGCACGCATCGTTAAAGGCTGGCGACCCGTGTCCGGATTGTCGGCGCGGTAAAGTCTATGCGCAACGCGGCCCTGGCGTGCTGGTGCGGATCAAAGGGCGGGGCGGCGTGGTGCACAACGACGAGACTTCAGATGTGCGACGCGCTGTCGCGCAATCTGCCTAAGCTGCCCCGGGAGCTGGAAATCATTATCGGTCATTGTCTGGCGCATGCCCGCCGCTACTTTGTGGAGGTGACGCCTAACTTCCCGCAGGAGCGCCGCTTCGTATTGCAGAGTCTGGGTGAAGTTTACGGATACGACGAAGCGGCGCGGGCGCAGCGCATGTCTCCCGAACAGCGCCTCCACTTCCATCAGGAACACAGCGGGCCAGTGATGGAAAAGCTGCATATCTGGCGTGACGCTCAGTTCGACGAGAGAAGAGTAGAGCCAAACTCGGGCTTGGGCACGGCGATATCGCCGTGCCCAAGCCGGAGACGGGAGTCAGGAGACAGAAGGCGCTGTTAGCGAGCTAAAACTGCGACGCAGGGGTACGTGCCCTGTAACTAATACGCCAGCAGCTTCTCCATCGCCGCCGCCAACCCCTCCGTCTGCGGCAGAATCGCGCCCTCCAATTGCGGATGGTAGCCCACCCACGTATCGAGCGCGCCCACACGCCGCACCGGGGCGTCCAGCTTATCGAACAATTCGTCCGAGATCCGGGCGGCGATCTCCGCGCCGTAGCCCCACGAAAGCGTATCTTCGTGCGCCACGATCGCGCGGCTGGTCTTCCGGACGGACGCGCGGATGGTCTCCCAATCGTAAGGCGCCAGCGTGCGCAAATCGATAATCTCGACGCTGGCATGGGAATTCCGCTTCTCAATCTGCGTCGCGGCGAGAAGCGCCTTCTGCACCAGTGCGCCGTAAGTGATCACGGTCAGGCTGTCGCCGGGCTTCACGATCTTGGCCCGCCCGAATGGAATAGTGAAATCCTCCCCCGGATGCGGCGAACGGTTATACGGTTCGCGGTAGAGTTTCTTGTGCTCGAGGAACAGCACCGGGTCGCCGCAGCGGATCGCCGTGCGCAGAAGGCCGCACGCATCGCTCGCGTTCGACGGCATCACTACGCGCAGGCCGGGGCAGTGCGTGAAGATGGATTCGCCGCACTGGCTGTGATAAATGGCGCCGCCGTTCAGGTATCCGCCAATAGGCACGCGAAGCACGGCCGGGCACGCGAAATGCCCGTTCGAGCGCCAGCGCATGGTGGCCATTTCGTCGCGAATTTGCATCATAGCGGGCCAGATGTAATCGAAAAATTGAATTTCGGCGACGGGCTTGAGGCCGCGCGTCGCCATGCCGATCGCGCGTCCCGCAATGCCCGCTTCGGCAAGCGGCGTATTGAAGCTGCGGCTCGGTCCAAATTCGATTTGCAGCCCGTGAGTGACTTTGAACACGCCCCCCTTGCCTTTGACTTCGTGCAGGTTTCGCTCGCGCGTGCAATCGGCTACGTCCTCGCCGAAAACCAGCACATCGGGGTTGCGCCGCATCTCCTCGCGCATGGTGGCGTTAATCAGATCGACCATGGTCATGGGCTGGCCGCGATAATACGGCTCAGAAGCGAAACGGTCTGAAGTGGGGTCCGCCGTATCCGAATAAAGGTGCGCCATGGCCGATTCCGGCGCGGGCGGTTCCTCACGCCTCGCTTGATCGGTCGCCGCGTGGACTTCCTCATCGATCTCATGCGTGATGCGCTGCAACATCTGCCGGTCCAGAATGCCTTCATCGGCGAGGAACTTAGGGAAGCGGATCACCGGATCGCGCTCGGCCTCGGCCTGCCGTTCCGCGGCCGGTTTGTAGAGCCGCTCATCGTCGGAGAGCGAATGCGAATACGGCCGGATGACGAGCGCATGCACCAGGGCCGGCCCTTGACCGGTGCGGCAATACTCCACCGCGGCCTTCATCGCGCGATATGACGCCAGAAAATCCGCGCCATCCACGCATTGCCGGAAAAGGCCGGGGAAACCCTCGGTGAGGCGTGAAATGCTGCCGCCGGCCGTCTGCGCTTCGATGGGCACGGAAATGGCGTAGCCGTTGTCCTCTACCAGATAGATCACGGGTAGGCGATTCAGGCACGCCGCATTGAGCGACTCCCAGAATTCGCCTTCGCTGGTAGCGCCTTCGCCCGATGTCACCAGCGTGACTTCATCGGTCTTTGGATTACGGTATCGCGACGCTTCGGCGCAGCCTACCGCCTGCAGGAATTGGGTACCGGTGGGCGACGAGCCGGTGACGATGTTGTAGCTCTTGTGACCCCAGTGCGAGGGCATTTGCCGTCCGCCGGACGCCGGATCGGCAGCGGCCCCGACCGCCTGCTGCAGCATCTCCTGAGGCGTCACGCCCAGGGTCAAACACAACGCACGGTCGCGATAATAGAGGTAGAACCAATCGCGGCCGGGACGCAACGCCATGCCAGCCGCCACTTGCACGGCCTCATGGCCCGCGCCGCTGATTTGAAAATAGATGCGGTTCTGCCGCTTCAGCGTCACTTCCCGGTCGTCCAGACGCCGGGCGGTGTGCATAATTCGAAAAGCGCGAATCAGCTCGTCGGGCTCAAGCCCCTCGATCTGGCGCTCGGCGCTGATTGTTTGAGTGGTTACGGTAATAGCCACGCTCAGCCTGCTCCTCCAATGGCGAGCCGGTTGGCCGCGCTTTCAGTGTAACAAAGCATGTACGCTGGAACTTCTTAAATCCAGTACTGCTAGGCCTGTAACAGTGGAAAACAGAATTTGCGTCCCGTCCGGCGAATATCGCGGTTGGCCGGGAGCCTGGTCCGCGCCCAAAACACGCCGTATCTGGTGAGTCTCCAGGTTCAGAACATAGATTCCGGCTTCCTTGCCGACGCCACGTGTGAACGCAATCTGCTTGCGGTCCACCGACCAGTCCAGCGTGGTCGCGCTCAGTCCCGAATCGAACAGCTTGGCTCTTTCTAGAGTATCCACGTCCACCTGCCAGATCTCGCTCACTGGCCCTTGTACAAAGTATGCAATTCGCTTGCCATCGGGCGACCACGCGGGCCACCGGCTTCGCTGGTCGAGCGGCGTCACCGGTTTGGGTTTCGACCCGCCGGAATCCATGACCACGATGCGGCTCGCCCCATTCTCCACGGACGTGAGCGCCATGCGGTTGCCGTCGGGCGAAAACGCCGGATGAAAGTGTTCCGCCGGACCGCTGGTAAGCAGCCGGACATTCAAGCCTTCCGCGGACATCGCCGAGATCTGCCGCTTGCCTTCCACCATCGAGACGAAGGCGATGCTTTTCCCGTCGGGGGACCATGCGGGGTCCCATGCGCCGCCACGGGTAAGCTGCCTGACATCGGAACCATCCACGCTCGCTCTGTAAATGTTCCAGTCGGAGGTTTCGGTCTTCATCACGAAGACGATGCTCTTGCCGTCCGGCGACCACGCAGGATTCTCATATTGCGCGGCAACCGCGGCAAGCGCGCAGCCGAAGGCAAGTGCCGCGGGCTTCCATTTGGCACAACACATAAGCCGCCACTTCATCACTGTCAACGCCACTTTCGCACAACGCATGGTTCGCGTACAATAGCCACTCAGGAGGATCACCATGAAGTTCATTAGCGGAATCGTCTTAGGAATCGTACTGAGTGCGGGAGTCGCCCTTTTTGCGCAAAACGAGCGCGCCATGCATCCGCGGATCGCCACCGCCATCGCCGCCCTGCGGGACGCGCGCGCGTACCTAGCCGAGGCGCCGCACGATTTCGGCGGACACAAAGACGCTGCGATCCGCGCCACCGACGAGGCAATCAGGCAATTGAATTTCGCGCTGGCCTATCGCGGCAGATAGGGCCGCCAAGAGCCTGGCTTGCTGCCACCAGCCTTGCGGCCAATTCGCCCTCGGCCATCTGGGCAGACGCGCGATCCCCTGCCCTGCCCATGGTCCGCGTTACCTTGCGCGGGCCGCAGCCGTATGCATCGGCCTGGTAAGGGCGTTTTGCAGCGTATAGGGCAGAATCGCGCTTTCGTTGCCTGCGAGGAGGGCAGTAAATGCATTTCGCCAAACCGCGCGCCGGCCGGCCGGCCGGAAAACGCCCACGTAATCGCATTGGGGCCGCTTGGCCATGCTAGAAATTGCGAGCTTGCTGGTAAACCCAACGACCGGCAATGCCGGCTTTCGAAACCGCCCGGCGAGCGCTTCGAAGCGGTCGAAATTCTCCGCCGAATTGCCTATGAGTACGATCCGGCTACCGAACGACTCCAGCGAGTTTTGAGATTGTTCCACTTCGCCGGCGCTGAGTCTCCACTGCTCAGCGCCGGCGAAGTGAACCCCGAATAAACCCGGCTCCTTCCGCAAAATCCCTGATCCCCTGCTACCCTGAATATTCAACTATGACCAAACCTAAAAAAGTGGCCCTGGCCTATTCGGGGGGCCTCGATACCTCTGTCATCATCCCGTGGCTCAAGGAAAACTACGGCTGCGAAGTGGTCGCGGTGTGCGGCGATATCGGCCAGGGCGGCGACGAGCTCAACGGCCTCCAGGAGAAAGCCCTTGCCACCGGCGCTTCCGAAGTCTTCGTCGAGGATATGCGCGAGGAATTCGTCTCGCAATACCTCTGGAAGCTCGTCCGCTCCGGCGGCGTCTACGAGCACAAATATCTGCTGGGCACTTCCATCGCGCGGCCGCTGCTCGCCAAGAAGCAGGTGGAAGTGGCCCTCGCCACCGGTTGCGACGCGCTGGCCCATGGCTGCACCGGCAAGGGCAACGACCAGGTGCGCTTCGAGCTCACTTACAAAGCCTTCGCGCCTCACCTGGCGGTGATCGCGCCCTGGCGCGAGTGGGACATCGTATCCCGCGAAGACGCCATCGAGTACGCGCGCAAGCACAAAGTTCCCATCGCGCAATCCACCACCAAGATCTATAGCCGCGACCGCAACATCTGGCATATCTCGCACGAAGGCGGCGCGCTGGAAGACCCCGCCAACGCCGCGCCGGAGGAGATCTGGATGCTCACCAAGAGCCCGGCCGATGCGCCCGACAAACCCGCTGAAGTCGCCATCGCTTTTGAAAAAGGCGAGCCGGTGGCGGTGAACGGCAAGCCGATGAAGGCTTTCGAGCTGCTCGAAACGCTGAATCAGATCGGCGCGCAGCACGCCATCGGACGCATCGACCTGGTGGAAAACCGCTTCGTCGGCATGAAGTCGCGCGGCTGCTACGAAACGCCCGGCGGCACGCTCATCATGTTCGCCGTCCGCGAGCTGGAAGCCCTGGCGCTCGACAGGGGCACGCTCCACTACAAGCAGAAGCTGGCGCTCGATTACGCCGAAATGGTCTATAACGGCCTTTGGTTCACGCCGCTGCGCGAGGCGCTGGACGCCTTTTTCGATAAGACCGCCGAGCCGGTTACGGGCGAGGTAAAACTGCGCCTCTATAAGGGCAACATCGACCCGGTCAGCCGCAAGTCGCCGAATTCGCTCTATTCGCTCGATATCGCCAGCTTCACCATGGGCGCCAGCTACGATCAGAAGGACGCGCTGGGCTTCATCAACCTCATCGGCCTGCCGATCAAGGTGCGCGCGGCGCTGGCCGGGAAATCCAAATGAAGTTATGGGGCGGACGCTTCGCCGACGGGGCGTCGGATGTCTTCGAGCGATTCTCCGGATCGCTCCACTTCGACCGGCGCCTGCTCGACGCCGATATTCGCGGCTCGCAGGCCTTCGCTCGGGCGCTGGAGCGCGTCGGCATCCTCACGGCTGAGGAACGCGCGGCCATCGTGAAGGCGTTCGACGAAATCCGCACTGAAGCGGCCGCGGCCGGCCCCGCCTTCTTCGATGGGGCTAGCGCTGGGGCTAGCGACGGGACCAGCGATGAGGACATCCACACGCTGGTGATCCGCAAGTTGAAGGAGCGGGCCGGCGCGGTGGCCGACAAGATCCACACCGGGCGCAGCCGCAACGAGCAGGTTTCGCTCGATACGCGGTTGTGGCTGCGCGAGGAGTGCAGGCGCGTCCGCGATCTGCTGCGCGCGGCGATGTCCGCGCTGCTCGACCTGGCCGCCAAATATCCCGGCGCCGTGATTCCCGGCTATACGCACACGCGCCGCGCGCAGGCAGTGCTGTGGCCGCACTACCTGCTAGCATATTTCGAAATGTTCGCGCGCGATTGGGAGCGTTTCGGCGATGCATACCGCCGCGCCAATGTGATGCCGCTCGGCTCCGGCGCGCTGGCCGGCAGCGGCTTCCCCTTCGACCGCGACGCTATCGCGCGCGACCTGGAATTCGACGCCATCACGCGCAACAGTATGGATGCTTCCGGCGACCGCGATTTTGCGCTCGATTTCCTCTACGCCGCCAGCGTCGCCATGATTCACTTGAGCCGTCTCGCGGAGGATTGGATTCTCTATTCCGGCGAAGAGTTCGGCTGGATGGAGTTGGGCGACGGCGTCACCAGCGGTTCCAGCCTGATGCCGCAGAAAAAGAATCCCGATTCGCTCGAGCTGATTCGCGGCAAGAGCGGACGAGTGATGGGCTGTCTGACCGCGCTGATGGTCACCATGAAGGGCCTGCCGATGACCTACAATCGCGACATGCAGGAGGATAAGGAGCCGCTCTTCGATGCCGCCACCCAGGTGACCGGCTCGCTCGAAATGGCCTGCGCCGTCATCCAATCGGCGCGCCTGAATCCCGCGCGCCCATTGGCCGCCGCGCAGCAGAGTTGGGTAATCGCCACCGACCTCGCCGAAGCCCTCGCGCGCGCCGGCACGCCCTTCCACCAGGCCCACCAACTGGTCGGCAGGCTGGTGCTCGAAAGCGTGCGAACCGGCCGCCAGCCGTCCGATTGGACCGCCGCCCAATTGCAACAGTTCGCGCCCGAATTCACCCCCGACATGGCGCTCCTGCTCGATGCGCGCCAAGGCATGCGCTCGCGCGAGATCCTGGGCGGCACCGGACCGCAAGCCGTCGCGCAAGCCTTGCAGCAGGCGCGTGCCCGCCTGGCACAAATGACTCTATGACCAAAAGCTATCGCCACGGCCAGATCCTGAAGCTCATCCACGCCAGGAAAATTCACACCCAGGACGAACTGGCCCGCGAACTGCAACACACCGGCATCGCCGCCACGCAGGTCACGCTCTCGCGCGATATCCGCGAGTTGCGTCTGGTGAAAACCCGCGACGGCTATCGCGACATGCAACCAGAAGAAGCCGGCCGCGGCTTCGCCAGCCTCGCCGCCGAATTCCTGCAGGACGTCCGCGCTGCCCAAAACCTGGTAGTGCTCAAGACCTCCCCAGGACATGCCAACTCCGTCGCCGTCGCCCTCGACACCGAGGACTGGCCCGAAATAGTCGGCACCCTGGCCGGCGACGACACCATCCTCGTAATCGCGCCCGACAACGCCACCGCCGAAAAGGTGCGCAAGCGCTGCCTCGCCCCCATCGAAGAGCACTAGGTCTCCCAAGCGCCTGAGATTCGAGAGAAACCATTTCTATAATGGATCAGGCTATCGGGATCAGTCCCAAACTGATTTTGATGGCCTGATCGACTCGAGCCATGCTCCGGTCGGACAATTTCCCCAAGCGTTTCCGCAGGCGCAGCCGGTCCACTGACCGGATCTGGTTGACAATGACGGCGGAACGTTTCGCCAAACCGCCGTCTGCGGGTTCGATCGGGACTTCCCTTGGGAACGGCGGATCCGAGAACTGGGAACTGAGGGCGGCCACGATAGTGATCGGGCTGTATCGGTTCGAAACGTCGTTCTGGATCACAACGGCCGGCCTGGTCTTCTGGATCTCGTGTCCGACAGTCGGATCGAATCCAACCAGATAAATTTCGCCACGACGGGGAAAGGCTATTTCTTTCTTTTCTCGCCTTGGGTGGCTTGCCATGCTTCCTCTTCCAAAGGAAACCATTCGGCGGCCATCTGGAGATCCCGCTCGGCATTGGCCAGAGCCTCGTCTTTCAGCCGCTCACGTAGGTTCTGCCGACTCTGGGTCTCGACGTAGTGCCGGATGGCGCGGTCAATTAGCGCGCTGCGGCTTCCCTTGATCGTGACTCTGTCGAGCACGGCCACCGTGGTTGCCGGCAGTATGACGTTGATGCGCTTGTTCATACAGTGATTTCGAGTTAAGGCTTTCTTGCCGGATTATACACACTGTACATGTGGATGTCAAATTGATGTGGCAGCAAGATAGAAATGTCCCCTTTCGGCAAAGTAGAAATGTCCCCTTAATTTCAGATAGATCGCTCCCATTCCCTCTTGTGCCTATTGTGCTGCTTGCAGCGGAACCCGTCAAGGCTTCCCTCCGGCGCGCGCAGAGACGGCGCGCGGCCTTGACGGAACCCGCTGCAAGCCAAGAACCCTCCTCCCTGACAAGAGGGAATGGGAGCTTCTGGAATGCGATGCAGGGGACATTTCTAGTTTGCTCCGGTGGGGACATTTCTACTTTGCCGCGACAATTGACCCCTCCAGCAATTGACCCCTCCAGCCTTCCCTAACCTATGACCACCGCAGCGAAAAACCCATCGCCTGCGTCCTGCCCAGGCACCCGCCGCATCGTCTCCACCACCAACTCCGCAGGCACCGTCGCCACGACGTCCTCATTCTCTTCCCGCTCCAGCGAGCAGGTCGAATACACCAACACGCCACCCGGAGCCACCGATTGCCGCCCATGTTCCAGCAAAGCCACCTGCCGCGCACGCAGATCCGCCAGATCCTCCGGCCGCAGCCGCCACTTGATCTCCGGATTATGCGCCAGCGTCCCGGTCCCCGAACAAGGCGCATCGATCAGCACGCGATCGAACCTGCGCCGGAACGGCAGCGGACGCGTCCCATCCAGCACCACCAAATCCGCGCCCAGCCCCTTCAGCATCGCCAGCCGATGCGGATGAATGTCGCATGCAACGCCCTGCACGCCCGCCGCCAGCGCCTGCGCGGTCTTGTTGCCCGGGGCAGCGCACAAATCCAGAAATGTCTGGCCGGGCTGAAGCCGCAGCAGCGGCACAATCGCCTGCGCCCCGATATCCTGTATCCGCGCCGTCTCCGGATTCACGTACCTCGCCGGCACCCGCAGATTGGCGCGCGCGATCGCCTCCGCGGCCTCCGCACCGTACTGCCGCTCCCACCGCTCCAGCAGCCACGCCGGATGTGAAAGCTCCACGGCGCGGTCCGGCCATACCACCGGCGCGCGATCCACCTTGCGCAGCACCGCGTTGGCGAACCCCGTCGCCGAGCGCTTGTGCGCGCGC
>PLDF01000470.1 GCA_003135055.1 Bryobacterales bacterium
GTGCGCCACGTGTTTGGCCAGCTCATCCGTCTTCCCCCAGATCGGCTGTCTAATGGGTCATCGCGTAGACTACGTAGTTTACTCCGATCCGAATCGCTTCGCCCGCCATCTTCTCCGGATACTGCGGCCCATCGGCCCACTCCCACGCATCGCCGATATCGGAATTGAACGAGATCATCACCATCAGCCGGTTCTTGTCGTCATAGACGCCCAACCAGTGTGCGGTGGTTCCAACCGCGCGCTGCTGGCATTGCACGGAAAAGTGAACGCACCAATCGCCCAGAATCTGGAACCGGTCGTCCAGATTGTAGACCGAGTGGAAAATGGGGTCCTTGCTATCGATCTCCACCACCGGCCGGTCCGGAAAGATCGCCTTCATGGTCTCGTCGAAACGGCCGTACTCTTCCGGGCCCCAGAAATCGTCCAGCATCAGGAAGCCGCCGCGCAGCAGGTATTCGCGGACAGTCGTGGCCTGCGCATCGGTGAGCTTCCAATCGCCCATCTCTCCCGCATTCATCCACGGCCAATTGAAGAAATCGCCGGTGTCGTCCGGATCGACCGGCTGTTCCACCGATCGCGCGCTGATCCGCGTCAAACGCCGCAGCGCCTGCGCAAAGTGGCGGTCGGCGCGCGGATAGTCCTGCGTCCAACTGGTGCCGCCCACGCGCCAATCGAAAAGCGATCCCCAGCGGACCCGCCGCGCCAGCAGCGCATCCGGATGCTCGGGGTACATCAGGCGGGCGAAGACCCACTCCGTCTTTTCCTGCCAATCGGGGGGCATCGGTATGTTGTCGTACCGTTCAAAGCTGGTGTATTGCCGGAACGGTTTCTGGAAACCGTATAGTGCGCCAATCAGCGCCAGCCCGCAACCCGCAACGCCGAACACCCGCCCCCAAGTCATCGCAAGCCTGCTCTACCGCTCTTCCGATGCTGCCTCGGCCTCGGCCGCCGCTTGCGGTCCGGCCTCACGCGCTTCCACCAGAACGCGCTCGGCCTCCTCGGCGTAAGCGCGGGGAACCTGTACTTGGAAGGCCAGCGACGGAATCACGCTGGGGCCCATCACCACCGATGGAATCCCACTCGCCTGCAGCATGGAGTGAATGGAAGTGGCCTCCATTTCGCCGTCATGGTTCGACGAGCTGAACAACGTCACCATGTCGAAATCGGATGATTCATCCATTTCCCGTTCGGGGTCTTGCGCCATGCCTCAAGGATATCGCAGAATGTGAGAGGAGGCGCGGAACACATGTTCGAAGACGATCGCGAGGAATTGGAAGAGGGCGGCGAAGAGGGCTCGAACCGACTCGCATGGTTCACTACCGGCGCCATTATCGGCGTCACCCTTGCGCTGCTCTACGCTCCCAAGAGCGGCAAACATACGCGGAAGCTCATCTCCGAAAAGACGCAGCAGGGCAAGGAGGCGGTGACCGACGCCGGCAGCCAGGTCGCCGATGCCAGCCGCGACATGTTCGATCGCGGCCGCAAGGTGGTGGAAGAGGCCGCCGATCTCTTCGAGCGCGCCCGCAAGCTGGTGCGCGGCTGATCTGCCGTGCTGATCGGCGATTTCGAAATCACTCTCATTCGCCACTCGGTCTATTGGTGGGATGGCGGCGCGATGTTCGGCGTGGTTCCCAAGACTCTCTGGAGCCGCATGATGCCCGCAGACGATCTAAACCGCGTCGAAATGGGCTTCAACTGCTACCTGATCCGCACCGGAGAGCAAACCATTCTGATCGAAACCGGCCTCGGCGATAAGCGCGACGCGCGAGCCCGCGAGCGCATGCGGGTCCCCGCCGTCACCGAGCCGCTCGCGTCCCTCATCGATCCGGATTCCGTCGATATCGTCGTGAACAGCCACCTGCATTGGGATCATTGCAGCGGCAACACCGTGATGCGCAACGGCCGCGCCGAGCCGGCATTTCCCCGCGCCCGCTATATCGCTTCGCGCCGCGAATGGGAGCATGCCCACGAGCGGCTGATCCGCGACGGCGTCAGCTACCTGGACGAGAACTACGATCCATTGGTGGAATTGGGGCAAATGACTCTTGTGGACGGCGATTTCGAAGTAGTCCCCGGCGTGTGGATGCGCCATGCCCCCGGCCACAACCGCGACATGATGGTGGTCACCGCCGAAAGCCGCGGCCAGACATTCTGTTTCCTCTCGGACCTGGTTCCCACCGCCGCGCACGTGCGGCCTTCGTGGGTCACGGCATTCGACCTTTACCCGCTCCAGACCATCGAGACCAAGTTGGATTGGCTGGCGAAAGCCGCGGACCAAAACTGGATATGCGGATTCGGACACGACCCCGCAGTAGACTTCGCACGCATCACCCGCGATGCCAAGACTCAGTTCGCCGCACTAAACGCGTTTAGTCCATAACGACACTGCTCACTCACTCGCTCACTCACTTAGTGCAGCAGATCAAATCGTGGCGCACGCACTCACGCGACGCATGAGTGTTGCCCTGCCCCGCGGCGGGGCAGGGAAAGGTATGAAAATAGCCCTCCTACCGACCGGAGGAGGGCTGCGAGGGCGCAACCCTTCGACCTCGATCTCTCACCGTTCGATGTGGATTTTCGAGGGTGCGTGCGCCACGATTTGCCTCACAATTCGCTAGCATGGGAACAATGCGTTGGTCGCGCCGCCAATTTCTAGCCGTTCCGCCGGGATGGCTCGCCGGATGCGCCGCGCGGCGAGCCGCGATTGCGCCGCCGATCGCCCCGGTGTCCCCGTCGGCCCGGCTGGCGCGAGTTCGGGTTGCGCCCGAACGAGTGACCCGAACCATTGTCGGCTTGCGTCCGTTCCGTCCGTCGGGCTTCGTGGTGCGCGGCGAGAAACTCGACGACAAGACAGTGATCCACAATTACGGCCACGGCGGCGCGGGCATTACGCTTTCCTGGGGCACGGCGCAGCTTGCGGTGGTGGAAGCGGCGAAGGTCGAGGCGCGCGAATGCGCGGTGATCGGCTGCGGCGTGGTGGGGCTTTCCACCGCGCGGTTATTGCAGCAGAGAGGCTACAACCTAACCATCTACGCCAAGGCGATGCCGCCCGATACCACGTCGAACGTCGCGGGCGGCCTTTGGGACCCGGTCACGGTTTACGACCACACGCGCGTCACGCCGGAATTTCACCGGCAGTTTGGCGAGGCCGGCCGTTTCGCCTTTCGCCGCTATCAATCGATGGCGGGCGAAACGTACGGCGTGCGGTGGCTGCCTTACTATTCCCTCTCGCGAGATTCGGCCGTGAGCCCGGCGCCTCCGGAAAGCCCGTACAGCCAGATTCAGCCGTTGTACCCGGATGCGAAGCAGCTCACGCGAGACGAGAATCCGTTCGACGTGCCCTACGCCTACCGGCGCTACTCGATGCTGATTGAGCCCGCCATATACTTGGATGCGCTTATGCGCGATTTTTACGTGGCGGGCGGCCGAATCGCGGTGCGCGAATTCGCCGAGGCGCGGGAACTCATGTCGCTCCGCGAGAGCCTGATCTTCAATTGCACCGGCCTGGGCGCGCGAACGCTTTTTCACGACGACGAACTGATCCCGATCCGCGGACAGCTCTCCTTTTTGCTGCCGCAGCCCGAGGTGGATTACATGACCAGCGGCCCCGGGGACATTTACATGTTTCCGCGGCGCGATGGAATCCTACTGGGCGGCACGCATGAGCGGGGCGAGTCGCGCCTCGAAGCCGACCCGGCGGCGGAACAGCGCATCCTGCGGGAAAACGCGGCGCTATTCGCGGGAATGCGCTAGCGTTGTGACCAAGTAAACTGTGGGGCAGCGCTCATTTTGACCCTGGCATTTGACACACGCCGCTTTGTGGCCGGTTGAAGCACTCACGCTTAGTGAGCGCGATTAACTCCCTCGACTCCCGTAACCCGCAGGGATATCAAGGGCCAAGTCCTTGCCTAGTCAGATCCTTTACATTTAGGTGGATACTACTTAACATTACATAACAGATAACTTCTATTTGATATACTGATCTGCAAGAGATGTATTATTCAGGAGATTGATCGCGCTGCCAGTCGCTGGCCGCGATTAGAAGGCGAAGACATGCAAAGCGACGCAGTCCCGTTGGTCCATTGTCCCCGCTGCCTGGCCAGCGATGTCCGCTTGTCCAGCCGGCGCAAGGCGTGGGATCTGGTCATGCGCATCCTGTTGGCCACGCCGCTTCGCTGCCGCAGATGCACCAAGCGGTTCTATCGGCGCGTGGGCCCCGCGCATCTCCGCCCGCTAACTGCGCCTGGCGGCCGGCATCGGCCCGATCCCGAGGTCCTTCCGATGGCCGGCCAGCGGGCCCCGGTAGTTCTGGTCGTCGAGGATTCAGCTCCCCTCCTAAGACTGATCCGCAAAACGCTCGCGCGCCGGGGATTCGCGGTCTTCAGCGCGAAATCCCCCGGCGACGGCCTGGCGCTGTTTCAGGGGCAGCCGCGGATCGACCTGGCGGTGATCGGCCTGGTGAAGCCGACGGCAGGCAATCTCGATCTGGCCGCCGAATTGGAGCGTCTGCAGCCGGGCCTTCCGGTGCTCTATCTCACCGGCGCGGGCAAAACCATCGCCCGTTGCAGCATCGAGGCGCAGTCTCCCGGCGCGGCGCTGGCCGTACCGTTCACGGAAGAAGAGCTTATAGCGCGCGCCAGCGCTCTGCTGGAAGCGGCGGCGCGCCAAGGGCCCGACGAGCGACTGTGGGAACGGCTCATCGCCGTTTCGGATTGGATTCCGTCGCCGATCGCGATGCTCCAGGTCTACGAAACCCGGCAGGCCACGCTTGCCGAAGTTCATGTGGCCACGCTGAGCGCCGGCGACATTCAGCATGCTTTTCGGACCACCAACTGCAAGGCGGCGCCATATGGAGTGACCGTATGCGCGCGTGATCTTGTCCGTGCGCGTCGCCTCATTGGGCGGGACTCCGACGAAAGGCAGTTCGTGGTGGCGGCGTGACGGGCGGCATCTACGGGTTCGCCTGTCTGCCCCAACCGGGCAACCGGGAGATGCGCTGTCCGAATCGCGATATCATCCTTCCCAAGGAACCTTCCAGGCTTCTTCGGCGGAGGCTCCGCGTCCGCTGGGATGCGGTGGGCCCGATGTGGCGGGTCTATCGGTCCGGTGGTAGCGGGTCAGTTTAGAAATTGCGCGTAGAACCGCGACCGCGAGATTCGGCGCCCTCGTGAAACCGCTTGGGGACGCGGCGCCCTCTGGGCCCGGCTCCGATCAGAGCCAACGACCGCAAGGGAGCGATTTTCCCCAAGAGCACAAAACCAGCCGGTCACGCGGCTTAGAACTTTGGACTAGCCTCGGCGTTGGGCTCGCAGCTTAACAAGAAGATAGTGGCATTTTTCACCGGCGGCTTTGGTGGTCCGCAAGAGCGTCGCCTGGGTGTCGTAGAGACGGCTAATGGTTGGCGCACTTAGCTCAGCCTGAAGGGCATCCCTCTTTTGGCAAGCTTCGAGCCATTCCACCACAAGACGAGCATCCTCCTCTCGATAGGTTGGTTTTCTGAAAGTGAGGTAATTGCGAATCTTGGCCAGGTTGCGTATGGTGAAGAAAGTAACATCCAATGCCATATCGATCAATCTTATAAGCATTGTCGAACCCCTTCTGCCCAGCAGCGGAACCTAGTTATTATAACAATAGATCGCGATATCACGCTTTTGTTACTCTATCTTTCGTATTTTATCGCATTCAATTCACGAAATCTTGTATTTGAGTATAGAATGAGTAAGGAAAACCCCGGTCGCCCTATTCTACAGGCGCCTGGCAAGCCTAGCTGGATTTACCGCGCAGAACCTTACGACGAGCTTCGATGGATCTTTATAAGGCGATTCAAGATCTTTACGCTGAGAAAGAAAAGCTGGAGCGGGTGATCGCTTCGCTTGAAAAGCTACAGCGCGCCGCCGGTCTCCGCATTCCGCCCGCGCCAGGCAGCGGGAAGCTCCGTGGACGGAAGCCGATGAGCCCCGAGGATAGGCAGGAAGTTTCGGAGCGGATGAAGAAGCAATGGGCCGGCGGCGATGATTTTGCGGGGCAGGTTGCCGAAGCCCGCAGTCGATTGTCGGCCAGGCCTGACTCGGCGGAGCGTAAGCTTTAGCGCAAAATCCGCTCGCTTCTTCCAACGCTGCTGCAAATCCCTCCAAAAGAGCGCCCTGGCGGATATCGTCGATCATGGGGCGGGTCGCGTGCCAGCTCATAAGCTAGAGTCCCGAACATACCCGGCGGCAGGTACGGTTCAGCACTGTTGCAATCTGGCGCTTGTTGCGGCGCAGGCTTATCCTCGAGTTCGGGCCATGGGCGCCGGGGTGGAACTGCACGCGCTGCGACAAGGATGAAACCGAGTTCCCGGCCTGGCATCAGGATCAGCCGCTTAGAGACTGATGACGGAGCGCTGCTTTCCAGCACATGTGCCGTCATCCGCGAAGCGCCACGACCCGTGCCGAGCTTTTGCATGCAGGGCTGAATTGGGACAAAAGTGACGCCCGCGCGACCACGGCATTCGGACCGCGCAAGGGCCGCTATCATCCCAGTTATCGGGAGGTCTCCGGCCTACATAGCATGCATTGCTCGAAGCTTGCTGGTGTGTTCCCGCGCGTTCGCCTCGCAACGCCGCGCCAGTTCCATTAACTCGGCCGCCTGCGGAAACAGCATACTTTCCATGCGCATTTCAGACGCTATTTCCATCTGAATCGCCGCCAGAATATCCAGCAGCTCACCGTAACATTCACAAGCTTCGGGAGGCGCGGTAAAGGCATGCGTCAGCTCGCGCATCTCGTCCAGCACGCTGGTCAGTGCGATCCGGCCATGCTTGAGCAGGCGCAACGCTTCGGGAACATCGTCCATGTGCGGAAGCGGGCGCTCGCCTGCGCTCAGGGCGGCCTCAAGGTCGAGAAGCTGCGGGAAGAGGCGAGCATCCTGCACTTCCAGATGGTCCTCCAGCTCGCGGCGGAATTCCTGAAACAGCCGGTGGAGCGGAAGCAGCGTGCGGCAGAGCGGCGGCCTCTGCTCCAGAACCACGCTGGCGGTCAGATCGGCCGCTCTTTCCACCTCCTTACGCAGCAGGGAATGATGCGGCTTCAGAACGCATCGAATAATCGCGGAAATCGCAAGTTGATTATGCATGGTTATTCTCCTGATAGGCGCCGGCCGTCTCCGGACATGGCTGGTAGGCGCATCTCGGGTCCTCAGCCAGGTAATCGCCGGTAATGGCAAAGGCTCGCGCGCGGGAACCGCCGCACAACTCGCGGTACTCGCACACGCCGCACTTGCCGTGGCGCGCATCGGCATCGCGCAGTTCCAGGAATAGCGGCGAATTTCGATAGACGTGCGCCAGCGAATCGAATCGCACGTTCCCCGCCGAAATCGGCAGGAAGGCGCTGGGATAGATCTCGCCCGTATGGGAGACGAACACGAAACCGCGCCCATCGCTCACGCCCGCCGTGCGCCACACGGTGCGGCTCGGATCGGCGGGTTCGGGCCGCTCGCGCAGGCGGCGCGCCATATACCGGCGGAAATGCATGGCTTCGTTGGTCTTCACCTCGAACGGCGCGCTGCGCGAGATGTTGTACAACTTTTCGAAAACCTGCTCGTACTCTTCGGCGGCCAGGTCGTCACCCGTCGGGGCGCGGCCCGTCATCCCCAGGAAGAAGACGCTCCACATGCGCGTCCCCACCCTCGCCGCCAAGCCGGCGATTTCGTCGAGCCGGTGCATATTGCGCCGGGTCGCGGTGGTCCGGATCTGCGTTTCCAGGCCGATGCGCCGCGCGTCTTCCAGCGCCTCGACCGCCCGGTGGAACGTTCCAGGCACGCCGCGGAAGCCGTCATGCGTTCCGGCATCGGGACCGTCGAGGGTGATGTCCATCCGGGCCACGCCGCATTTACGAAATTCCCAAATCTTGTCTTTCGTCAGAAGAGGCGTGGCGCTGGGACTGATGTTGGTGTTCAGTCCCAGCTCCACGCTGCGCCGGAGGAGGGGTAAAATGTCCGGCCGCTTCAGAGGGTCGCCACCGGCAAAAACCATCAAGGGATTGCCAAACTCCCGGATGGCATCGAGGAGACGGTAAGCTTCCTCCGTTGAGAGTTCCGATGAGTGCCGCTGGGGGGCTGCCGAAGACCGGCAATGGACGCAAGCCAAGTCGCAGGCCTGCGTGGTTTCCCAGATCACCAGCAGCGGAGATTCATCGAATCTCATTGTGCGCTCCATAGTGCAATTGAGACGCCGCAAATGTGCGTTGATCTATAGGTGTTTACCGCCAGAGGCTGGGGGAAATCGCGCAGCGTTGCGCCACTTCGCGCAGCCGGTTGGGTCACCTTGGGCGCCACCGGCTCTCAAAGCCGGGTCGGTTCTTACAGTTGGGTCACGACAGTTGGGTCACGCGGCGCGTTTTCGCGAAGGGGTCGATGAGAATTCCGGTTCAGGACTTCCGCCACGTGCGTGCGGCTGCCAATCAGGGCCTCGAGGTCCTTGCGGGCGAGTCCCTGCTGTTCCATTCGGAGCTCAATGGCGTCGATGGGGCCGGGAGGGTCCATTGGGTAAAGTTCCGATTCGTATGCATCGATCAGAGTCGCGAGTATGTCGAGCCGATCGCCTGGCGGCGTTCCCCTGCTCGCTCCCCAGAGGTTGGTCAACTCCGCAAGAGCCGCTTTTGCAGTCCCTTTGCGTTCGAATCGGCTTTAGCTCAGTCTTCATGCTGCACCCTTTTCACATCGATACGATTCGTAATCCTTGTGGGAGCCAATCCGTGATCCAGTCCGCCGGTACGGGAGGCATTCGCCTCAACGCGGGGCCGCGGAGCGGCGGAGATAGGCGCGGAGTTGCATCATTTCGGCGAACTCCACAGCCGTTCCAAAAACGGATTGAGAAAGCGAAGATCTTCGGAACGCTCCGCGCGCCTCCGCATCTCTGCGGCTCTCCGAAAACTCATCTGCAAGCCCCTTATTTCAGTGGACACTATCGCGGTAGTCTTGCTTCGATTTCTCCGCTTCCTCCCGCCTCCGTGCCCTCGATAATCGCCTCGACTACAATCGTCTGATCGTCCGACTCTTTCACCGGAATCCGGACTTCCTCAAAAACTCCGCGCCTTCCTCCGCCGCTCCGCTCCTCCGCGTTAAACTTGACAGCCTCGACCTTCCGCTCACCCGCCTTCGGCAACGCCCCTCAAGTTTCCTCGCCCTATGAACGACGACGTCTGCCGGCGCGGCTCTCTCCGCGTTGAGAGCTATGCGGATCGAGTTATGGGCCGCCCTGAATTTACCGCAACTCCAGCGACGCCTCGATCACTCCGTCCTCGGGAAATCCAAACTCGAATCCCAGCCGCGCGCAGACATCCAGCATCGGCCGGTTATCGGCCAGGATCGAGCCGTAGATCCGCCCCACGCCTTCCTGGCGCCCGATCGCGATCAGGCTGCCCAGCAATGCTGCGCCGATCCCCCGCTCCTGCCACGCATCCGCCACAATCAGCGCAAATTCGGCCTTGCCGGCGGCGGCGGTTCGGGTCAGCCGGCCGACGCCGGCGATCTCGCGATCCGCGGTTTCCGCCACCACTGCCATCTGCATGTTGTAGTCGATGAAGCACGCGCGCGCCAGCCGCCGATGCGACACCCGCTCGCTTAAGGCGATGTGGTGAAAGTAGCGGAAATGCACGCTGCGATCGCTCAGATTTTCGTGGAACCGCACCATCGCGGGTTCGTCCTCGGGCCGAATGGGACGCAGCGTCACGCGCGCTCCGCCGCGCAGCTCCACCTCTTCCACATAGTTCGAAGGATAGGGACGAATGGCGGTACGCGGAAGATCGCCATCGGCAACGTCCCATCCGTGAAGCGCCACGCGCGCATCGAGCGCCACTATCCGGCCGGCCGACGCCAGCAGCGGATTGATGTCGATCTCTTTGATGCGCGGATTCTCGGCGACCAGTTGGCTGAAGCGCACCAAAGTCCGCTCCAGCAATACGCGGTCCACCGGAGGCCGGCCGCGAACGCCGTCGAGGGCCTTGCAGATGCGCGTCCGCTCCATCAGCCGCCGCGCCAGCGTGCGGTTCAACGGCGGCAGGCCGAGCGCGCTATCGCGGAAGATCTCCACCAGTTGCCCGCCGGCGCCGAATAGCAGCACCGGGCCGAATTGCGGGTCGGCGCTCGCGCCCAGAATCAGCTCGAATCCGCCCGAAACCGGCTCCATCTGCTGCACCGAGACTCCCTGGAAATCCTTGGGCGGAACTCTTCCGGCGATACGCTGCCAGGCCTCGCGCACCGCAGCCTCGCCGGAAAGGTTCAGCTCGACGCCGCCCACATCGCCCTTGTGCGCGATGGTTTCTGAGTTCAGCTTCAGAACCGCCGGATAGCCCATCGCCGCCGCGATGCTCACCGCCTCGTCCTCGGTGGAAGCGGCCTCGGCTCGCGCGGCGTCAATGCCGTACGCCGCCAGCAGCCACTTCGATTCGATCTCCGTCAATAGGGTCCGGCCCGATTCGCGCGCGTGGGCCAGCAAACACTCCACCAGGCAGCAGTCTACGCTGGTCTGGGCCAACTCCGGCGTTTCGTAAAGCGCGCGAAGATTATCGCTGTATCGCCACATCGCGACGAACGCGCGCGCCGCGGAATCGGGATAAGAAAACGTGGGGACGCCGGCGGCATTGAGAATCGCGTCCGCGCCCTGAACGCCTGCCCCGCCCATGAAGCTGGCGAGGAGCGGCTTTCGAAGCGTGGCCGCATGCGCCGCAACGCGTTCGGCTACTTCATCGGGAGCGCTGACGCCTTGCGGCGCGAAGATCGCCAGGATTCCATCCGCGCCAGGGTCCGCCGCCGCGAGTTCCAGAGCTTCCGAAAAACGCTCGGGCGGCGCGGCGCCCAGCAGATCGATGGGATTCCGCCGGCTCCAGTGCGCGGGCAGATTGCGGTTGAGCGCGGCGAGAGTTTCCGCGGAAAGCTCAGCCAGCTCGCCGCCTTCGGCGATCAGACAATCCGTGGCCAGCACCGCCGCGCTGCCGGCGTTGGTCACGATGGCGAGCCGGCGGCCCGCGGGCCTGGGCTGCCGTGCCAGCGTCCCGGCCATATGGAAGAGGTCGCTGATGCGCTCCACGCGCAGCACCCCGCAGCGCCGGAAGGCGGCGTCCAGCACGGCATCCTGCCCGGTCAGCGCGCCGGTGTGCGAAGCCGCCGCTTGCGCCGCCTCACAGGTACGTCCAGCTTTGAGCACGATGATCGGCTTCTCCAGCGCCACCTCCCGCGCCGCGGAGAGGAACGAGCGGGCATCGCCGACGGATTCCATATAAAGAAGGATGGCGTGCGTGTGCGGGTCGTCACCCAGGTAGCCGATCAGGTCGCCCCATCCCACGTCGAGCATCGAGCCGGTGGAGACGAACGCGCTGAACCCTACCATCTCGCGCTGGCTCCAGTCGAGGATTGCGGTGCATAGCGCGCCGCTCTGGCTAAGAAACGCGATCTTGCCGGGCTGCGCCATGCCGGCCGCGAAGCTGGCGTTCAGCCGGGCGTGCGGCGCCATGATCCCGAGACAGTTCGGCCCCAGGATGCGCATGGTCCCGCGCGCCGCCGCGATTTCGCGCTCCAACTGCACACCGCGCGGCCCTGCTTCCTTAAAACCGGCGGAGATGACGATGGCGGCTCGAACGCCCGCCAATGCGCATTCCGACACGATGCCCGGAACCGTGGCCGCGGGCGTCACGATCACCACCAAATCGGGGCGCTCCGGAACCTCCGCGATGGATGGATAACATGTCGGGCCCATCGCCGTCGCGTGGCTGGGGTTCACCGGATATACAGGGCCCGGAAACGAGCTCAGGTTTTCGAGTACGGTCCGGCCGGCGGCGCACGCAGCTTCCGTGGCGCCGATCACGGCGATGGACCCGGGGTGGAAAAACGCATCGAGCGGCCCTTGGGGCAGACCGGCGGCGGGTTGAATTGGCATTTGAATTAACGGCGGTCACTGCGCGGTGAGCTTGCATTCGTGCGGCCATTCGGGCGGGGTTGCGCAACCGCGTGGGACAGACGCTGTCGTCTGTCAACCCGGCGGCCTCGGCGATCATGCCCCAGATCGGCTAGGCGGCCATTCGGCGAGCTTGAGAACCAGACCTGTTGCGCCGCGGTAATTTCCGGCCCGCAATGGCCGCCCGTCTGCACTAAGAGATTGCGGAGCCATGATAAAACTTTCCGGCGGCGCGAGGACCACCCACTGCGACACACATAAGTCTTCGGCTATCTCCGTTCTTTTGAATGCGATGGTCTCCGTCACCGGATTGGTCGATAGATTACCGCCTGGGTAGGGCAAGGGAAAGGCATTGCGCCAATTCGCGCAGAGGCTTGAGCCACATGGCGCAAACCCTTCGCTGGAGGTATTATGAGATTTAATAACATAGCAAGGAAAGCCGGCATTTGCTTAGTGATCGCGGTCAGCTTGGTGGCCGCGCAGCAGAAGCACCATTATTCGCCGCGTGAGAAGGCCTTTTATGCGGACGCTGCGACCGTGGAGTTCGTCAATCCAGGCTTGGCAATTACAGTAACCGGCGCCACCATCGTCGCCAATGGGACGATTACGGTGCAATATACCCTGACGGATCCGACAGGGTTGCCGCTCGATTCGGCGGGCGTGAATACGCCGGGCACGATCTCGACGAGCTTCGTCGCGGGGTACATCCCCAATAGTCAGGAGCAGTACACGGCTTACACCACTAAGGTCGCCACCGGTACGGCAATCGCTTCCGTCAATCAGCCGGGCGCGGATTCGGGCGGAACCACCACCGTTCTGGGGAACGGCGCCTATCAATATGTATTCAAAACCCAGGTTCCCGCGGGATTCGATACGACGGCAACTAACACCATAGGCATTTACGGATCGCGCAACCTGACCGCATACAGTCTGCCTACGAACTACGCCAGCACGACGTTCAACTTCGTACCCAACGGCGCCAAGGTGACGCACACGCGCGACGTAATCGAAACTGCCAGTTGCAACCAATGCCACGAGCAGTTATCCGCACACGGCGGATCGCGGCGCGGCGTCAACCTCTGCGTGATGTGCCACCAGCCGCAGAATGTCGACCCGAATTCGGGCAACACAGTCGATTTCAAGTACTTCATCCACAGGATCCACATGGGCTCGTCGTTGCCAAGCGTCGTGGCGGGCGGCACATTTGCGATCACTACCAGCTTCGGCGTCAGCAATTACTCGACGGTGATCGATCCGGCCAATGTACAGCGCTGCGAGGTTTGCCATCAACAGACCACGGGCGCCGCGCAAGCTACGGCTTTCATGAAGAATCCATCGCGCGTGGCCTGCGGATCCTGTCACGACGACGTAAATTTCATCACCGGCAAGAACCACCCCGGCGGATTCCAGACCGACGACACGGAATGCGCCAACTGCCATATCCCGCAGGGCGAGACGCCATTCGATGCCTCCATTAAGGGAGCGCACGTGATGACCACCGATACCCCCGCCTTTTACGCGCAAAACCCGAATACGCTGATCTCGGGCATTAATGTAGTCATCACTGGCGTGACCAATAACAAGGCGGGAAGCGCTCCGGTGGTGGCGTTCACGCTACTCGACAACAACAAGAACCCGATTGCGCTTTCGGCGCTGGGTTCGCTTTCGTTCACCATGGCGGGCCCGACCACCGATTATGGCTACACCCTTTTCGGCGCCGCCAATGCGGCCACGCCCGGATATGTTACGGAAACCGCGAATACGGCCTCGAAGTGCGATACCAAAGGTAACTGCACTTACGCCTTCACTAATATCGTTCCGGCGAAGGCGGCGGGAACTTACGCCATTGGCGCGGAGGCGCGGATCACGCAAACGATTCTGGCGGGGACCACGTCATCGCAGTCGGTGGAATACGGAGCGTTCAACCCGGTGACTTACTTCTCGGTGGACGGCTCGCCGGTGGCGGCTCGACGCACGATCGTCCAGATGACGAATTGCAACACCTGCCACGTGGCGCTCTCGGAACACGGGACGCTGCGAAGCAACGTGGAATACTGCGTGATGTGCCACAACCCGTCGAACACGGATGCCAGCACCCGGGCGACCGCGACGGTCGCCTCGGACGCAGCCGCGCCGCCGCAAGGCATCAACTTCAATCTGCTGGTGCACCGCATCCACGACGGCGTAAATGTCACGGCAAACGGCGGAAAGCCCTTCATTGTGGTAGGTCACGGCGGAAGCCATAACGACTTTTCGGGGGTTCTTTTCCCCGGCCTGTCGCCAACCGGCTCACCGACCGATCTCGCGAACTGCGCTTTCTGTCACGTCAATAGCTCGGAGCAAAACGACCTGTCCCTGACGGGCCTGAACGCCGTAACCGATCCGCAAGGGCTCATCAATCCGGTGCAGCCGATATCATCGGCCTGCTCGGGGTGCCATGTGGACATCCCTGCCGCATCGCACTTCCTGGCCGGCGCCACCACGCTCGGCGAAAGCTGCGCGGTGTGCCACGGTACCGGCGGTGCTTTCACGGTTGACTCGGTCCATGCGAGTTATTAGAGCGGCGTAAGCACTACCGCGGCGCTGCCGCCCGGCACTACTGCCCGTGGGGCCTACCCTGGCCGGAGCGAACTCTCTCCGGCCAGGGGTAGGCCTTCATCATGCGCCGGTCCGCCACGCGCAGCCCCCGCCATCGCCAAATGCGCATCGCGCGCAAAATATCGGGCCAATCTTGCCGGAAGAAAGGACGATTTCATAACCGAGGTACGGCAACTTACCGGGAGGAATAGCGACATGGCCGCATTATCCGGAATAAACAACGATTTCACAACCGAGGTACTGAAGCTTACGGCGCGAGTGGCCATATTGCTGCATGATTAGGTAACTGGACGCATGAGGAATTTTTCCGGTGGCTCAAGAAGCATCATCTGTGACACAAGCAAATTCGGCTATGTCCTTTCCTTTGAATACAATGGTTGCCCCCGGATAGTTTCGCCTGATTCTGCCAAGGGAGTGGGCATTGCGCCAAATCGCGCAAAGGAGTGAGCCATACGGCGCAGGCCGTATGGTGGAGATCATATGAAATTCAATAGCAGAGCACGAAAAGCGGGTTTCTGGATAGTATTGGCGGTTAGCTTGGTGAGCGCACAAGAGCGGCGGCACTTTTCGCCGCGCGAGAAGGCTTTCTACGCGGATGCTGAAACGGTGCAGTTCGTCAACCCGGGCCTTGTGATCACAGTAACCGGGGCCACGATCGCCGCTAATGGGACGATCACGGCGCAATATACGCTGACGGACCCGACCGGGCTGCCGCTCGATTCGGCGGGCATCAGTACGCCGGGCGCGATCTCGATAAGCTTCGTCGCGGCGTACATCCCCAATGGGCAGGAGCAGTACACGGCCTATACCACCAAGGTGGACACGGGCACGGTGATCGCTTCCGCTATTGTGCCGGGCGCGGATTCCGGCGGCGTCACTACCGTTCTGGGGAACGGCGCCTATCAATATGTATTCAAGACCCAGGCGCCCTCGGGATTCGACACGACGGCGACCAATACGATCGGCATTTATGGATCGCGCACCCTGACTGCATACGGCCTGCCTATTAACTACGCCAGCACCACGTACAACTTCGTGCCCAACGGCGCCAAGGTGACGCACACGCGCGACGTGATCGAGACTGCGAGCTGCAATCAATGCCACGAGCAGCTCTCCCACCACGGCGGCAAACGGCGCGGCGTCAATCTTTGCGTGATGTGCCACCAGCCGCAGAACGTCGACGTCGACTCGGGCGAGTCGCTCGATTTGAAAGTCCTCGTCCATAAGATCCACAGTGGTTCGTCGTTGCCGAGCGTTGTGGCCGGCGGCACATATATCATTGGAGGAAACAACAATTACTCGACGGTGATCTTTCCGGCCAATGTGCAGCGCTGCGAGGTTTGCCATCAACAAACCACGGGCGCGGCGCAAGCTACGGCTTTCATGACCACTCCATCGCGCGTGGCCTGCGGCTCCTGTCACGATAACGTGAATTTCGTCACCGGCGCAAACCACCCCGGCGGATTCCAGACGGACGATACGGAGTGCGCCGACTGCCATATCCCGCAGGGCGAGACGCCATTCGACGCCTCCATCATGGGAGCGCACGTGGTGGCCACCGATACCGCGGCGTTTTACCCGCAAAACCCGGATACGCTGATCTCGGGCCTCAATGTAGCTATCACCGGCGTGACGAATAACAAGGCGGGAAGCGCCCCGGTGGTGGCATTCACTCTGCTCGACAACAACAAGAACCCGATCGCGCTCACGGCGCTCGGTTCGCTCAGTTTCACCATGGCGGGCCCGACCACCGATTTTGGTTACACGGTTTTCGGCACGAACACGACTACGCCCGGATATGTTACGGAAAGTGCAACGACGGCCTCGAAATGCGATACCAAAGGTAACTGCACTTATGCCTTCACTAATATCGTTCCGGCGAAGGCGGTGGGAACTTATGCCATTGGCGCAGAGGCGCGCATTACGCAAACCGTACTGGCCGGGACCACTTCATCGCAGTCGGTCGAGTACGGAGCATTCAACCCGGTGACTTACTTCTCGGTGGACGGCTCGCCCGTGGAGACCCGCCGCACGATCGTCCAGATGACGAATTGCAACACCTGCCATGTGGCGCTATCGGAGCACGGGACGCTGCGCAGCAACGTGCAATATTGCGTTTTTTGCCACAACCCCTCGAATACCGATGCAACCACGCGCGCCACGGCGACGGTTGCCGCGGATAAAGCCGCGCCGCCGCAAGGCATCAATTTCAACTTGCTGGTGCATCGCATTCACGACGGCGTGAATGTCACGGCAAACGGCGGAAAGCCCTATATTGTTGTGGGTTTCGGCGGAAGCCACAACGACTTTTCGGGGATTCTTTTCCCGGGCCTATCGCCCGCCGCGGGGGAGAACGATTTAGCCAACTGCGCCTTCTGTCACGTCAATAGCACGGAGCAGAACGACCTATCCCTGACCGGTCTGAACGCCGTAACCGATCCGCAAGGGCTCATCAATCCGGTGCAGCCGTTCGCTTCGGCGTGCTCGGGGTGCCATGTGGATCTTCCGACCGCATCGCACTTCCTGGCCAACACTACCACGCTCGGCGAGAGTTGTGCGGTGTGCCATGGAACCGGCGGCGCTTACGCGGTTGACTCGGTTCATGCGCAGTATTAGTTCCCTGACCGCCAGATTCGGTGATTATCGTGAAACCGCTTGCTGACGCGCGATGGGACCAGAGCCGCTGCCACTCGCGCCGCTCCGATCAGAGCCACGACCGTAAGGGAGTGGTTCCCGGCAACTGCGCAAGATCACACGCTCGCGGCGCCAGAGCGGCCCAGGCACTGCTGCCGGTGTGGCTGATCCTGGCCGGATCGTCACTCTTCGGCCAGGAAGCGAAGCCGCCGGCGCCCGCGCAAGCACCCGCGCCGGCGCCCGCTCAAGCGCCCGCCTCGGCGGCTTCGCCATTCGCTGGGTCTGCCGCGTGCGGCGCCTGCCATGAGGACATCTTCAACGCCTTCATGAAGAGCCCTCACGCTCTAGTGGATACGGACAAGCACCGCGGCTTTGTGGGCCGCGCCTGCGAATCCTGCCACGGGCCGGGTCAGAAACATGCGGACTCGGCGTCGGCAGCGGATATCCGTCAACCAGCCAAGCTGACAGCGGCCGCCGCCGACAAGATCTGCATGGGTTGCCATCTCAACACACCTACGCAAGTGGGCAGATTGCAAAACAGCCACGCCAAGAATCAGGTGGCTTGCACCACCTGCCATCAGGTTCACGCCAACGGGCCGATGGGACTTGTACCGCATGGGGCGGCGGCCATCAACGCCAAATGCGCTAGTTGCCACTTGAACGTTTGGGCGCAATTCCAGAAGCCCAATCACCACAAGCTGCCGGAGAACGCCATGAGCTGCGTGGATTGCCACAATCCGCACGGTTCCATCCGCCCCGCGATGCAGCAGAGCTTCGGCGCCAACGAACCCGGCTGCCTGAATTGCCACGGCGACAAGCGCGGCCCGTTCGCATTCGAGCACGAACCGGTGCGCTTCGAAGGTTGCGCCACGTGCCATGAACCGCACGGCTCCACGAACCCTCGCATGTTGACGCGGCACGAAGTGCGTTTTGTATGCCTCGAATGCCATGCCAACCTGCCGGGGAATAATTCGACCGGGCGCGTGGTGGGCGTGGTTCCGCCGGCATTCCACGATTTGAATTCGCCGCGTTACCAGAACTGCACGGTCTGCCATCAAAAGGTCCACGGCAGCCACATTGACAGGAACTTACTCAAATGAGATACCTGCTGATCGGCTTGGCCGCAGTCTCGGTTATATCGCTGGCGCAAACTCCGCCACCGGCGACTGTCCCACCCGCGGCGCCGGCCGCCGCCACGCCGGCAGCTGCGGCGCCGCAGGAAGCTAAGCCGGCCGCGGCACAAGCGCCCGCCGCGTCCACGCCGGCAACCGCGGCGCCACAGGATACCAAGCCGCCCGCGGCACAAGCGCCGGCCGCCGCAGCAGCCGCCGCCACACCAGCCGCAGCCGCGCCTGCGGACGCCGCCGCAACCTCCCCGGTGCCCTCCAGCGAAGCCGTCTTCACCGGTTGGATCGATTTCGGCTACACCTGGCGCAGCGATGTAGGCGGAAACTTCGACGCCTACCGCAGCTTCGTCAACCTGGGGTCGGGGCCCAAACTGATTGGCACGGAATTCACGTTGACCGATCCGAAACGCCGCCTCTTCGACCAGATCCACGTGCGCGCCTACGATTGGGGCGACGACCCTTACTCCACGCTGCACATCGATGCGCGCAAGGCCAAGCTTTACGACCTCCGCGTCGACTATCGCGACATAGCCTACTTTGATGCGCTGCCATCCTATGCCGACCCGCTGCTGGGCAACGGCATCGCGCTCAACGAGCAGTCCTTCGATATGCGCCGCCGTTTCGCCAGCGCCGAGCTCACCCTTCGGCCCGGCAATTGGTTCAGCCCTTATTTCGCTTTCGACCGCGATTCCGGCTCGGGAACCGGAGTCTCCACGTTTGTCTCGAACGCCGATGAATTCCCCGTGCCCGCGATCTTTCACGACCGGACCAACAATTACCGCGGCGGCGTGCGCCTGGAGTTCCGCCGCTTCCACGTCACGCTGGAACAAGGCGGCACAAAGTTCGAAAACGATCAAACGCTCTATCAGAGCGGCGGAGTGAACTACGGCAACTCTCTCGTCCCGATCTTCGGACAGACGCTCGATCTCACGGACTTGCTGGGCGCGTATGGCGCCCGCGGCACAAGCATCTATACCAGAGCGTTGCTCACGGCCAGCGCCACGTCGTGGCTCGACGTCTACGGACAGTTCCTCTATAGCGAGCCGAAGACCACAGTCAACTATCAGCAGTACGATGGCGGCAACCTTTACCTGCAGACTCAGATACTCTTCTATTCCGCGCAGCAATACCTGGTCTCCTCGGCCGCGCAGATGCCGCACACCACCGGTAACTTAGGCGCCGAGATTCGTCCGTGGCGTCGCGTACGCATCACCGAATCGTGGACTACCGATCGCCTGCACAACTCGGGCTCCTCGCCGGAAAACCAGACGCTAACCGAAAGCCAGACGCTGCAGCAGCAAACGGCGGCGCTGCTGGAATCCTCGCTGGTCACTAATTACAACCAGGTGGAGGCGCGGTTGTTCTTTGAGGCCACTTCGAAACTGACGCTGCACGGCGGATACCGTTATGTGTGGGGAGACGCCAACGACGCGGTGCTTCCCGCAGAGGGTCTCGCCAGCGTGGACAGCGTGAAGCTACGCCAGAACGTGGGCATCGGCGGCTTCACGTACCGCCCCATTCAGAAGTTTTCGTTCAGCGCCGAAGGCGAGAGCGCGTCGAGCAGCGGCGCGTACTTCCGCACCAGCTTATACGACTACCAAAAGGTCCGCGCTCAAGCGCGCTATCACACCGGACCGATCAGCTTCTCGGCGGATTTCAACCTGCTGAACAATCAGGACCCGCAACCCGGCATCCATTACGATTATTTGTCGCATCAGGAATCCCTCTCGGTGATGTGGTCGCCGGCGGGAGGCAAGGCGTTCGATTTCCAGGGCAGTTACACGCGGTCCGATCTAAGCTCCGATATCGACTATCTCTTTCCCAGTACGGAGCAGCCGCTGCTTTCGAATTACCGCGATAACTCACACATTGCCACCGCGCTTTTCCACATCAATCCGCCGCACAAGGGCCCGGTGGCTCCGGTGATTATCGCGGGCGGATCGTTAGTGATCTCGTCGGGCAGCCGGCCCACCACGTACTACCAGCCCATGGTAAAGTTATCGTTGCCCGCCGGCAAGCATCTCACCTGGTTCGCGGAGTGGCGTTACTACGGATACAACGAAGCATTCTACTTATATGAAGCCTTCCGCGCGCACATAGTTACCGTCGGATTGAGGTACACGCGATGAAACGCGCACTGAAGATCTTGTGGGCTGTAGGGCGGACCCCCTGGTCCGCCCCCTGGTCCGTGCGGGTCCCCCTGGACCCGCTCTTCGCCCAGCCAAATCAGCCCCGGTTGCGGCTTCCCGCTATGTGGGGCGGGTTGTTTAACCTGCGGCCGGGCCCAGAGGGCGCCCCTAATCGGCCTTTGGCGGTCTTCTGCACCCACCAACCGAGCCTTTCCCGCATTCTGATTCTGCTATTCGCCGAGGCCGCGCTGGCGTTGACCGCGCATGCCCAAGCCACGCCATTCCAAGCCGATTCCAACCGCGGCGCGCAGCTCTTTAAGGATCTCTCCTGCTCCACGTGCCACAACGTGAACGGACAGGGGGGCAACATCGCTCCCGACCTGGGCCGTCTGGCCGACCGCGACTTCACGCCCGCGGCCCTTGCCGCCACTATGTGGAATCACGCGCCTACTATGTGGAGCACCATCAGCGCGCGCGGCGTCCACGTCGGCGATGTGACCGAGCAAGCCGCGGCCGATCTCTTCGCCTACTTCTATTCGATGCGTTTTTTCGAAAAGCCGGGCGACGCCGCGCGCGGCAAGCGTGTTTTCGAAGAGCGCGGCTGCTCCAAGTGCCACGGCCTCACGCAAGAGGCTCAGCCGGGAATTGCGCCGGTGAGCCGCTGGCAGAGCCTGAACCACCCCTTCGCGCTCAGCGAGGCCATGTGGAACCACATGCGGCTCATGTTGGCGGCTACCGGCGCCAAGCGAGTTGCATGGCCCGAACTAAGCGCGCAGGATGTTTCCGATCTGCTGGTCTATCTGCGCAATCTGCCCACCTCCTCGGCCTCCGCGCCGCTTTTCGAAATTACGACGGGCGCGACGGGGAGCGCGCTTTTCCGCGAGAAGGGCTGTGTGACCTGCCACGGCTCGGATGCGGCGCTGGCGGGGCGAATCCGCGGCCGCACTATGACGGAAATCGCCGCGGCGATGTGGGATCATGGGCCGCGCATGGCGGCGGCCAACGCGCCGCCCGCGGTTTTCCAGCCCGGGGAGATGCGCGAGCTGCTGAGCTACATATGGGCGCAGCAATTCTTCGAGGATGCGCGCGACCCGGCGCGCGGCCGGCGCGTCTTCGTTTCCAAGGGCTGCGCGGGCTGCCATGAAAACGCCGCCTCGGGCGCCCCGAATCTCTTCAGCGGTGCGCGGCATTTCAGCGGGCCGGTGATGACGGCCGTGTTGTGGCGCCACGGACCCGCCATGCTCGAGCGTATGAAGGCGACCGGCGTTAAGTGGCCGCGCCTGAGCGCGGAGGACATGTCGGCGTTGATCGCATACCTCAACTTATCGAACAAGGGGAAACCGTGATGGGACGGAATCGTCCACCAGCCGGCGTGCCGGCTGGCAATTGGGCCTGCACAGCCGGAATTTGTTGTCCGAATGCAAATAGCGCGAAAACGGCTGGAACGCCTGTCGAAAGAAGTCGAGCGCTGAGGACCATGAATGCCAACGCCTAAGCCTCTGCATACCCGTCTCTTCGAGTGGCTTTCGCCGCTTGTTTTTCTCTCTAGCAACCCGCTCAGCCTGCTTGGCGTGGTGGCGGTAACAACCGCTACGGTGCTGTGGGTTTTCCTGCTTCCGACTCTGTTCGAGCATGACACAAGCAATCCTTATATCGGAATTCCCGCTTTCCTATTGCTGCCTGCGGTGTTCATCGGCGGGCTGATCCTGATTCCCGTGGGAATCATGCTTCGGCGGAGAAGCCGGCGCCGCCAGGGGCTGGACGTTGCCGGCATTACGACGCTGACGCTGGAAAGCCCTCAGTTGCGGCGGCTGCTCAGCTTTATCGCTGTCGCCAGTGTGGCGAATGTGATCATCGTCAGCCAGTGGGGCTATAGCGCCGTCAATTACATGGGCACTCCTTCATTTTGCGGCCTGACGTGTCACACGGTTATGCAACCGGAGTATTCCGCATACGTGAATTCGCCTCACTCGCATGTCGCCTGCGAGCAATGTCACATTGGCGCCGGCGCTTCCTGGTTCGTAAGGTCCAAGCTTTCCGGCGTGGGGCAAGTGTTCGCCGTAGCGTTGAACAACTATCCCCGGCCCATCGCGTCACCGGTGGAGAACCTTCGTCCATCCCGGGAAACCTGCGAGCAGTGCCATTGGCCCGCGCGTTTTACGGGCGATCAGCTTTTAGTTCGCACTTCGTATGGCGTAGACGATCAAAACCAGCCCGCTTCGACGGTGCTGGAGATGAAGGTCGGCGGACAAGCCTGGAATGGCAGCGTGGGAATTCACGGCGTACACGGGACTGAGGGGGTCGCTTACACGGCCACCGACGGGCACAGGCAGGTGATTCCCCAAGTGACCTATACGGCGCCGGACGGAAAGGTTACGGTATACAACTCGACCAGCGCAAAGGCGACAGCCGCGGATCTGGCCCACGGCGAGAAGCGCACGATGGACTGCGTGGACTGTCACAACCGTCCGACGCACGCCTTTCAGTTGCCGGAACGGGCCGTGGATGGAGCGATGGGGCAGGGCCAGATCAGCCCGAGTTTGCCGTACATCAAGCGGGAAGCGGTAGCGGCGTTGCGCCGGAACTATCCGGATCGCGATACCGCGGGGCGTGAAATCGCGACATATCTCGATACCTTTTACCGCACTAATTACCCCCTGGTAATTAGCGCCAACGCCGCCGGAGTCAAGAACGCGAGCAACGCTGTTCAAGCTATCTATCTCAGAAATGTTTTCCCGGAAATGAAGATCACCTGGGGGACATACGTCAATAACCTCGGGCATACGGATTTTCCGGGCTGTTTCCGATGCCACGACGGGGATCACGTAAGCGCGGACGGGCGCTCTATTCCGAACGACTGTTCCACCTGTCATAACCTCATCGCCGTGGAGGAAAAGGATCCCAAGATACTTTCCGGCCTCGGGATTACCCCCGGAGCCTTCAAAGGGCCTCAATGAAATCAGGGGTAGTCACTGTACCGATGTTCCGCGTTACCGGCAGTGCCTGGGCCGCGGGAATAAGCCGCAGCCCACAATGAGGACGGCAGCTTGCCGCGTTCCGGACGGCGCCGCTACCCAGACTTCCTCCGTGCAGGCTGCGGTGGCTCAAAAGCTCGAACTCATTGCCAATCGGGGCAAAAGCGTCACTGTCGTAGCGATTGTCTACGGCGTGGCGCTGAGCGGGCTGTACGTCTGCCGGAGTTAGGTTCCGGACGCCGGCTAGGAGTGTAATGCGATGACGAACCGGGCATTATCGTTTGGCCGACGGCTCGGTTCTGCCCTTATTGGCTTGTTACTTGGGGCAGCCGGCGCCACCGCGTACGCGGCCGATCAGGCGCCTGCCGCGGAGTGCGCTTCCTGCCACGATCAGGGGAAGAAACTGGAGAAGAGCGCTCACACGGGGCTGCCCTGCGAAGCCTGCCACGACTCGCACGAGACGTACCCGCACCCTGCCAACATCCCCAAGCCGCAGTGCGTTACCTGCCATCAGGACCAGGCGGCCGACTATGCCGGCAGCGTACACGGTCTGGCGCGCAAAGCCGGCAACGACGGCACGCCCGATTGCTCCCTGTGCCACGGAAGCGCGCATGAATTATTGCCTCCCAAGTCGCAGGCATTCCGCATGGCTGTGCCGGATACCTGCGGCATGTGCCATAGCGAAGTGGTGGAACAGTACCGCGCCAGCGTACATGGCCAGGCCCTGGCGGCCGGCATTACGCAGGCTCCGCTGTGCACCGATTGCCACGGCGAGCACAAGATCGTCAAACATACCAACCAGGCTTCCCCCGTGAATGGGGCGAACATCCGCGAAACTTGCGGCAGTTGCCACGGCGATGTCCGCCTGACGCGCAAGTTCGGGATGCCCTCCGACCGCCTGGTGAGCTTCGATGCGTCCTTCCACGGCCTCGCCGCCAAGGCCGGCTCGCAGACCGTGGCCAATTGCGCGAGCTGCCACGGCGTACACAACATTCTGCCCTCGTCCGATCCGAAATCGACCATCAACCCCAAGAACCTGTCCAAAACCTGCGGCCAGTGCCACGCAGGCGCCGGCACACGCTTTGCCATCAGCCAGGTGCACGTCGCCGAAGGGCGCGGCGAACCGGCGATGCTGCGCTGGGTACGGCGATTCTACCTGCTGGTGATCGCGGTGACCATTGGCCTGATGCTGCTCCACCAGGGCGGCGACTGGATGCGCAAACTCATCCGCCTGCGATTCCAGCGGCGCACCGTCCTGCGCCGCTCCGAAGTGGCCGCGGCCGCCGGCGCTCACAGCGGCGTGCGCATGCTGCCGTTCGAGCGCGTGCAACACGCGGTTCTGGCGATTTCGTTTATTACGCTGGTCTGGAGCGGCTTCGCGCTCAAGTACCCGGATAGCTGGTGGACCGGCCTGCTCTTGCTCGAAGGCGCCCACCCCGTCCGCAGCATCATTCATCGCATCGCGGCGGTAGTCTTTATCGCGGTGTCGATTACGCACCTGGTTTCGCTGATCGTCAACCGCAGGTTGCGCGAGCACTGGAAGGAAATGCTGCCCAACGGGAACGACCCGCGTGAGGCGGTATCCGGCTTCGCATACAACCTGGGGCTGGGTTCGGTACAGCCGCGACGTTCGTCGCATAGCTACGTGGAGAAGCTCGAGTATTGGGCCGTGGTCTGGGGAGCCATCGTCATGGCATCCACCGGCCTGCTGCTTTGGGCCAATAACCTGGCGATGCGATTCTTACCCAAGAGTTGGCTGGATGTCGCCACATCGGTCCACTTCTACGAAGCCGTGCTCGCCACATTGGCGATCTTAGTGTGGCATCTCTACGCCACTATTTTCGACCCCGACATTTATCCGCTGAACACCGCTTTTCTGACTGGGTACAGCTCCAAGAAGAGCGAGCCCTCGCCGGAGCCGCACGAAACCACCAAAGTTGCGGAAGAATGACTGAAGCATGCCGCCTGAATTAGTGGACGGGCGCCGGAGCTGTTCGATACCGCGCGTGAGTGAGCATATCCGCCCAGCGCGGTGTAACTGACTTATGGCATCACACGTGCACTAATACTAATTCTCGATCTGGTCGCTTCCGCTGCCACGACGACAGCCACGCCGCCGATTAAAGACGATCCCCCAGGATTGCGCCGCGTGCCATAACGCTATTGCGGGGGAAGTAAGTTAAGTTGCCGGAGATTTTGAAGTCCATGGGCATCGCCCAGTAAATAAATAACAATAAGGAGAGCAAACTCAAATGCGAAGAACAGCAAGGATTCTGACCCTCATGGCCGCAGCGGTTGCCGCGTGTCTTGCAGCCGACGCCAAAGCCGGGCAAGCGGCTTACGATAAATCCTGCAAAGGGTGTCATGGCTCCGATGGAACACCCAATGCGGGTCTCGCCAAAGCGATGAAGGTGGATATGAGGGACCTGAAATCGGCCGAGGTTCAGGCGGCCAGTGACGACGATCTCAAGAAGGTCATCACTGCCGGCAAGGGCAAGATGCACCCGGTGGCCGGCGTAACCGGTAAGGCGGTGGATGATGTTGTCGCCTATATGCGAAGCCTGAAGAAGTAGCGATTCTTGCTAGCGGTAGCAATTCTTGTTAGCGTCGCGGTAGGGACAGCGGTTGCCCGCCGCCCCGCACCGAACGGTTCGCACGCCGCTCACGCAGACCGTTCCTACCTCGGACAATTGGGGCGTTTGGCGTAGAAACGGGCGCGTTTCGCGCGGACGCGCCATCCCGCTTTCCGGCGCGGGTCCGGTACGGGTTTGGCTCTTTGCGGGTTCTCCCCGGCCGGCAACCTTTCCTGCGAGGCCTCGGCCGGCGGTTCGCTACTCCTCCCCTTTACGACTCTTTAGTCGGCCGCCGGGTAATTGGATCGCGAAAGAAGCGGTTCTCGACCAGTTCCTCGCGTCCGTCTCGATTGGCTCCCGGCACACGCTGCGAACACCACCGGCACGATGAGGCGAGGCGCAACTACTCCTTCAGGGTCCGCACGTATGCGATCACATCCTCCACTTGTTTCTCGGCCAGTCCGGCGACCGGCTTCATCTTGCCTTTGCCGTTCGCGATAATCTGCTTGATCTCGGCATCGGGCTTCGATTGCACGTATTGCGAGCTGAGGGGGTGCATCTCCACCCCAAACATCTTGGCGATGGCCGGTCTGCCTTCCCCATTGGGCCCATGACAGGGCGCGCACTTGGCCGCGAATGTAGCTTTACCTTCCGGAGCGCCCGCGCTGGCCAAGCCGCACGCCGCGAATACGAGAACGAGTGTCTTCATAAATTTCCTCTTTCCTTTAACGTCTAATTCTGTGGCGGAGCCGCCTGGTAACCCGACCCGTCGCTCTCCAGCCGCCGGATCAGCAGCCAGATGGCCAGCACCGTGATGGCGATAAACACCGCCGAAATCGCGAGCCCGAAGCGGCGGGAATCTTTCTCCTTGAGCGCGTCCTGGCCGGCGCGCAACGTATCGCCGGCGATCGCCATCCCGGCTTCGATCGGCTGGTGCATCTCCTCGGGATGAAATGAATGCATCGCCAGGCGGGCCTTCACCAGATCTTCCCGGCCGTCCGCCAGCTTCGCCTGCGCTTCGGAAACCTCCATTCCATACTTTTCGGCGCTGCCCAGAACCTCCTCGGAATGTTTCAGCGACGCGCCCAGCGTGTCAATCCATCCGGCAATCTTCCCGGCGGCGTTGCCGCCCGGCGTCGACGGCTCGTGGCACTGCGAACATACCGCCGTAGGCCCCACAAGCATGGCGGTGGAGGGCTGCTGAATCCCGTGATTGCTGTGGCACACGATGCATCCGCCGCCGCCGCCGGCCGCGGAGAAGATCGGCTGGTGGGGGCTCTTGAGGTAAAGCTGCTCGAACAGGACGTGGCAAGTTCCGCATACCGCGGCCACCGATTCCGCCTGCGGCGGCTTGGCGCCGTGATTCCCGTGACACGATGCGCATTGGGGAGCCGAGAAGTCGCCGCGCTTGAGGGCATCCCAGTGAACGCTGGTTCTGTACTGCGCGAGTTGATTGGTTGGGATGCCGTACTGCGCCATCTTTTTCGCGTCGGCGTGGCAGCGCCCGCAGGTATCCGGAATGTGTGGCGGATAAACCGGAGCCAGGGGATCGTTGACGGCCCGGATATCGTGAACGCTGTGGCAATCGACGCAGGTGGCGACGTTCTCATCCCCCGCGGCAAGGCGTTTGCCGTGAACGCTGGTTTTGTAAAGCTCCAGCTGATCGACGCGTTCCTGGGGGCGGAAGCGGCGCATGAAATTCGGATCGCTGTGACACTTCGCGCAGAACTGCGGAATCGCCATGCGGCTCGGCTTGCCAACGAATCCCTTGGCCTTGCTCATCGCGACCGTTGGATCGTCGTTCGTGCGATCGCCGCCGTGACAGTCGGCGCAACTCAGTCCATTAGCGATGTGGACGTCGTCTTTGATAAGCAGCGCCGGGCGCTGAATCGGGCCGTCCATCAGGGTGTGACACTCGATACAGGAGTCTTTCGCCGGTTGGCCGGACAGCAACATGCCGGACAGCAACATGCCGGACAGTAACCTGGGCACGAGGAGAAACAGGAGCCTTCTCATTTGACGTACCCTAGAACGGTGAAGACGGCCAGATAGGCTACCAGGACCACCCCCGCTCCAGTGACGAGGCGGGTCCGTGCGTCTCCGGAGCGAGTCACGCCCCAAACCGGAAGCAACGCCCAGGAAACCGCAAGAACCCCGAAGCCGGCCAGGCCGAGAAGCTCGCCCTCGAACACCCAGATGTGGCTCGGGATCAGCTTGAGCGTGTAGAACTGCGCCAGGAAGTACCACTCCGGGCGAATTCCCGCCGGCGCGGAAGCGAAGGGGTCGGCTTTCACGCCGAGCTCCCAGGGGAAAATGGCCGCCAGGCCGCCCAGCACGGCCAGCGTTCCGTACCACACCATGGCTTCCCGCAGAAAGAAGTTAGGGAAGAACTTCATCTGTCTCACGCGCGACGGTGAGATCCATGGCGGCGTGCTCATGCCGTTCTTCTGAACCAACAGGACATGCAGCGCCACCAGGCCGGCGGTGAGCACCGGCAGCACCATCACGTGGAGGGCGAAGAAGCGGGTCAGCGTAGGAGCCCCCACATCTTCTCCTCCGCGCAGGACGCGTGCGATGGTGGGGCCGGCCAAAGGCGTGATGGAGGCAACGTCGGTCCCTACCTTGGTGGCGAAATAGGAAATTTGATTCCACGGCAGCAGGTATCCGCTGAAGCCGAAGCCGAGCAATAGGCCGAGCAGGACGATGCCGCTGGCCCAAGTCAGCTCCCGCGGCGGACGATAGGCGTGCGTGAACACGACGCTGAACATGTGAACGAAGGCGGCAAAGATCATCAGGTTCGCCGACCAGCTATGAATCGACCGGATCAACCATCCGAACTCGACGCGCGTCATGATGAAGCGCACGCTATCGAATCCTTCGGCGACCGTGGGGCGGTAATAGAACATCAACAGCGTTCCGGTTACCACCTGGATGCCGAACAGGAACAGGGTGATGCCGCCGAAGTAATACCAGCGGGTGGCGGAGTGGACGGGAACGGTTTTATGGGCCGCCAGTTCGCGAATGGAGCTGAGGCCGAGCCTGCCGTCAAGCCAACGGAAGATTTTCGCAGTCATCGTTTCCGCCTATGCCCGCCGGGAAATCCAGACTTCGCCGGCACGGATGTTCACGGCATACTCCTCAAGCGGATTCGGCGGCGGCCCGGACACTACTGTGCCGTTCATGTTATAGGTGCCGTTGTGGCAAGGACACCAGATCTGATGGGTCGCGGCGCGATACTGCACCGTGCAGTGCAGATGCGTGCACACGGCCGAAAACGCCTTCCACTCGGTCTCGCTGACTCGAACCAGAAGCGCTGGCTTACTGCCGAACCTGACGATCTTCCCCGAGTTCGGCATCAGGTCCTGCACCTTGCCCCCGTCGACTTCATTCACGGCGGCTTCGGTGACTAGCGGAGGATTCAGGAACCGGATCACCGGATAAAGGAAGGATGCCATGGATGCCAATACCCCGCCACCTAACAGCCACGACAACATCGTTCGCCGGTTTTCTCCACCATTCTCGGATTGTTTGTGCTGGTCTGAGCAATCGTTGGGCGCCATGAATCGGTTTATCCTTTCGAGTCTTCCCGCGCTATCCCAAAATGGCAAGTCGAGAGACTTACTTGCCAAAATCCGGTAGCCGCGGCTGCGTGCAATAGACAACCGGACCTTCCGCTTGCGGCATCGAGTATGGGCCTGGGCGGGGCGAACGGCCGGACGCACAGCCCGTACCTCGACTTTGAGGCCAAAAGTGCCGGACATCGCCGGCTTGTACATGAACGCGCCCGACATGCGCTGGTCAACCTTAAACGATGGATTTTGGATCGGATATTGCAAGAGTAGTACCAAACGCCCTGTTTGTCTTCAAATGATTGGGTTACAAGGGGAATTAGCGGGTCTTTGCGCACATGATCGCGGTGAGATTGGGGTTATTTCACGCAGCTAAAATCGGTAAACAGCCTGGCTATACGCCGCATTCGCCGCCCCTCTGGTCACTTTCGCGATGCACCGCCCAGCTGCGGAGGACTGCCGAAGCCGGACGCCAGTCACGGCTCATCTAGCTCTAGCGCGAGTTGCGGACAACACCTGGCCGATCTAACGATCGTCATTCTCAAAACTATGGCTCTGCGCACCGGCGACGAGCGTTACCGGCCCAGTGGCGCGGGGCCATGCCCTGCGGGTCCCGCCCCTGCGCCCCGGCGACGAACGCTACAGTCAGAAGCGGCGTGCCCGCTGTGGCGGGCCCATACGGGGAGAGGAACTCGCCTTGCGCTGGCGGCGGAAATTGGCCGATTTCCAGCACTGCTCCAATTGAGTGTTATCAATAGTTTGCAAAGGAGTTCCCCAAAAGCTCGCTTCTGAGCAAAATCTTCGCCGTCAACTTCGCCATTGCCGCCGCGACCGTCCGCGTTCATTCTTGCGTCGCTCAAGCGTGTCTTCCGCGTGGAAGCCGTCAAGCCGGCCCACCGTCTGGCGCCTTTCACCGCCCTCGCCTTTCTTCTGGTGGCGCCGTTGCCGCTCCAGTTGCATCTTGGGCATCCGGAGCGATCGCTTGAGATGTATCCGACGCCTCGCCGCTCCTCGGCGACGGCCATGTTCGGTTTCGTCTATCTCTGGTATCTTATGAATGTTCCGGTACTTGAGATATGGCTGGATACCGTCGCGATATCGTGTTCCGGCGCGCTCCGGCAGAGGGTTGCTCCGGGTGATCTATAAGGTAACGACTCTCGGCTCCGATAACATCTCGGAGCGTGCCTCGCACCTGGACGAACGCATTGGCTGGGTGGTCGCGATTGTCGGGATACCTTCGGCTTTCCTGCTGCACGGCTATGTCGGGTTCATCTTCGGCTCCGTCAAGGCGAACCCATGGCGGTCCAGTCCGCCAATGCCCGTGGTGTTCATCTTTTCGGCCATGGTCTCCGGCATTGCTGCCCTCTCGATTCCGCAGGTCATAATCCAAATGCTTTTCGGAGCCCTGGTCCGCATCGGCATACTCGGTCTGACTCAGGTCCTCCCGCTGGCTGCGTCTCTCCGCAAGAAGATGTATGGCGTCGCGGGTCGCCTGCCTCTTGCCGGCGTCTTCGCGATGCGCTGGAACCTTGTCATCGGCGGGCAGTTGTTTTCGAAGTGCCTGCCCGGCTATGCCACTTACAATCTCCACTTAGGCTCGCGTGAGAGTCTTGGGACCGCGATCGCCCCCGCCCTCAGGCCCCTCGGCATTCTGTTCGTACCGACGAAGCTGCTGCCGCCATGGCCCCAAGATGAGACCGGTTGAGGATGAACATTTCGAGATCGATCGCCTCCGCGACGAACTCCACCAACTGGCGCTGCGGGTGGAAGCCCTGGAGCATCGCCCCGAATCTCGCCCTGAAGCTCGCGCGGAACCTCGCCTGGAAACTACGCCGCTGACGGCCGCGTGGCTGACGGACGCAGGCTTGGACTTCGCTCTGCCCAACGCCGTCCCGGTAGCTGGACGAGCGCTCCTCGGGCTGGCTGGCGCTTTCCTGCTGCGCGCCCTCGCGGAAGCCGGCGCCGTGCCCCTCCTGCTGGTGGTGACGGTTGCCATCCTTTATGCCGCGGCATGGCTTGTCTTTGCCGTTCGGACTCGCGCGAGAGATGCCGTCGCGGGCGCGGCCTACGGCATCACCGCGGCACTCATCTTCGCGCCCCTCCTTTGGGAGGTCACGGTGCGTTTTGAGGTTCTGTCCGCACCCGCCACAGCAAGCATCCTGACTGGCTTCGTGGTGCTGGTTTTCGCCCTTGCCTGGCCGGGGAATCCGGGGGCCATCGCCTCCGTCACCACCGTCTCGACCGTTCTCACCGCCATCGGCCTGATGGTCCGGACGGGAAACCTGGTTCCATTCGCCGCGGCGGTGCTCGCCATCGCCTGCGTCATCGAAGCCGGCGTGTGGCGCGGCCACCAGAGGAACATGCGGGCCGTGGTGGCCATCGCCGCCGACTTCGCAATCTGGCTGCTGCTTTATATCATGACCAGACCTGGTGGCGTGGCGCAGGGCTATACGCCCGTGGGCCCGGCCACCTCGCTGGCGCTTTGCGCCTTCCTTTTCATGATTTACGCCGCTAGCATCGCGTGGCGGGCTGCGGCGCTGCGGCGCGCTATTACCGCTTTTGAGTTCGTGCAGTTAACCCTCGCGTTTGGGCTGGCGGCCGGCGGAGCGTTGGCGGTCACTCAGGGCAGATCCGCCGCCGTGGTCGGCGCACTGTCCGCAATCGCCTCCGCTGCCTGCTATCTCACCGCGTTCATCCGGTTTCCGGATTCGCCCCGGCGCAACCACCATGTTTTCGCTTCCTGGGGCCTGGCTCTCGGTTTCGTGGCCTGTCTCCTCATCCTGCCGGAATCTCTGCTGACCCCCATCTGGAGCGCGGCGGCGGTAGTCGCGACGTTGGCCGCGGCGCGGGCTTCACAGCCGACGCTTGGCATCCACGGCGCCATCTATCTGGTGGCCACGGGGCTGATCTCGGGAGTCCCTGGAAGCATCCTCAACGCGTTCACGGGTTCGGTGCTCGCATCGGCCACCCCCGCTCTCCGGATCATGGCCATCTCGTCCACCTGCTGTTACGCCGCATGGGGCCGCACGCCGGCAAAGGCAAGCGTCGTTCCTGTCCTGCTCTCCGCCGTCTCAATCGGGGCGCTGTTGATCCTGTGCGGAGTCCCCCTGATCGCCGGCCAGCCCACGGCCTCTCTGTTAGCGGCCTCGCGCACCGTCGTGACCTGCGCACTGGCTCTTGCACTCCGCTTCGCCGGGTCGCGGACGGATCGTCGCGAACTCATTTGGGTCAGCTATGCCGCCATCGCACTTGGCGCGGTAAAACTGATCTTCGAGGATTTCCGTCAGAGCCACCCCGCCGCGATGGCGGTTTCGCTGGTCTGTTACGGCGCATTTCTGATCCTGGCGCCAAGGCTCAAAGGCAAATCGTCTCCGATCTCCCGCTGAAACCGTCGGCCCCATTACCGCAAATGCTTCCCCGGCGCGCTTGACCGTGGGCGTCTTCCCTCGCCATTACCGGCGCCCTTGTGATTTCATCCCGGCGTTCCCGATCCGGTGGCCAGTATTCACAATTCCGATATATATATCGCTCGTGCCCAAGCACGGCGACAGCTTCAGCAAGGCCGACGAGGAACTTCGGTTATATCGTGAAGCCGGCGTAGCATCTGAAATGGCACACCGGATGTGGTTGACATTGCACGCTGGACTCGCTGGGACCGTCACGCGGATTTCAGAGGAGGGTGCTCGGCTCGCGAAGGCGGTCCGCGTTGAACCCGGAACGATCCGGTACATCTGGGCTAATGGTATCGCCAACCAATTCTATTCCGGTGACTGCCATCCCCGAGGATCGATTCGCCCTGTATCCACAATCCCAATTCAGCGCCCGGCCGTCTGTACCTGCGTCTGCAGCCCCGCTGGCGCCCGAAGCTGTCCCGCGGCATGCACCAGAGCCGTCACGATCAGGAGAGAGAGCGCCGTAACCACGGCCCAGTTAAAGACACGCGTCCAGTATTTCACGCTGGCAATACTGCACGCGGCGCGCCAAAATTGAACCGCTTGAAACTTCTGGACTTTCAGGAAGCGGCTTGCGCGCACCGGCGCACCCAGCGCGATTTCACCCAATCGTGCGGCGCGGCCTGCGCGCAAACTCTTGATTTCCGTGCCCCATCTTTGGCGCCACCTGTGCCATAATTCGTCCGGATATGGATACCGCGCTGGCCGTTCACCGGCTACACTTCGCCTTCACCATCACGTTTCACTACATCTTTCCGCAACTCACTATGGGGTTGGCGCTGCTGATCGTCATCCTGAAGACCATGGCGTTGCGCACCGGCGAAGAGCGTTACAGCCAGTGCGCCCGCTTCTGGGCCAAGATTTTCGCCGTCAACTTCGCCATCGGCGTGGTGACCGGCATCCCCATGGAATTCCAGTTCGGCACCAACTGGTCCAGGTTCTCCAAGTCCGCCGGCGGCGTGATCGGCCAGACGCTGGCCATGGAAGGCATGTATTCGTTCTTCCTCGAATCCACTTTCCTGGGCCTGTTTGTCTATGGCGAGAAGCGGCTCAGCCCGCGCCTGCATTGGCTGTCGGCCTTCATGGTGTTCGTGGGATCGTGGCTCTCCGGGTTCTTCATCATCGCCACCAACGCCTGGATGCAGCATCCCAACGGCTACCAGACCATGCCGGATGGCAGCATCGCTCTTACCAGCCTCGCCGGTCTCATCTTCAATCCGTGGGTCTTCTGGCAATACCTGCATAACATGACCGGCGCGGTGGTGACCGGCAGCTTCGTCATGGCGGCTTTGGGCGCGTTCTATCTGCTGACGGACCGCCATCGCGAGCACGCGCGCGTCTTCGTGCGGCTGGGAGTGACTGCCGGCTCCGTCGCGACGCTGCTCATGATTTTTCCCACCGGCGACGGCCAGGGCCGCAACATCGCGACGCATCAGCCCCCCACGCTCGCCGCCATGGAGGGACTCTTCGAATCCACGCCCGGTGCGCCGCTGGCGATTCTCGGCCAACCGGATACCGACAGGCGCCGCCTCGACAATCCGCTCACCGTCCCAGGCGCGTTGAGTCTGCTCACGTACAAGCGGTGGGCCGGTACCGTGCAGGGCCTGAACGACTTCCCGCCCAGCCAGTGGCCGGACAACGTGGCGCTGCTGTATTACAGCTATCACATCATGGTTGGCCTGGGGACCATACTGTTCGCCACCATGGCTATCGCGGCATGGAAGCTGTGGCGCGGAACGCTGATGCGGTCGCGACCTGTTCTCTGGGTGCTCATGCTCAGCTTTCCGCTGCCGTACGTCGCCACCACCGCGGGCTGGATGACCGCGGAGCTGGGACGCCAGCCGTGGCTCATCTACGGCGTGATGCGGACGGCCGCGGGATATTCGCCCAAAGTCACGGTGGGCAGCGGCCTTTTCACGCTGCTCGGGTTCATGGGACTCTATTCGCTGCTGTCGGTGCTGTTCCTGTTTCTGATCTATCGCGAAGTGGAGCACGGTCCCGAGCCGGAATCGCAAGCCGGACATTCGCCGGTTCCCGTGGCGGCGGCCGTATGAGGAGAAAGTGGCGCGGGCCCGTGGCCTGCGACGTGCCTGCGGCTGCCGTTTGAGGAGAAAGCACACATGGAAACTCTCTGGTTCTGTCTGGTCGCGATCATGGTCGCGGTATATGTGATTCTCGACGGATTCGATCTGGGCACGGGAATCGTGCATCTGGCGGTGGCCAGATCGGACGCCGAGCGCCGCCAGACGTTGGCCGCCATTGGACCGGTATGGGACGGCAATGAGGTGTGGCTGCTGGCGGGCGGCGGCACGCTCTATTTCGCGTTCCCAGCGCTCTATGCATCGGCCTTCAGCGGCTTTTATCTGCCGCTGATGATGGTGCTGTGGCTGCTGATCCTGCGCGGCATCTCGATTGAGTTCCGCAGCCATCTGGATAATCCGCTCTGGGCAGCTTTCTGGGATCCGATCTTCTGCGGGTCGAGCGTGCTGCTGGCGATCTTTCTCGGCGCCGCGCTCGGCAACGTGGTACGCGGGGTTCCGCTCGATTCGGCCGGCGATTTCTTTCTGCCGCTGTGGACCGACTTCCGCCCCGGCGCCGATCCCGGAATTCTCGATTGGTATACCGTGCTCTGCGGCGTCACGGCGCTCTCCGTTCTGACGCTGCACGGCTTGGCGTGGCTGGCGCTCAAGACCGATGGCCCGGTGCACGAACGGGCCGAGCGCCTGATCGGGCGCGTATGGTGGATCGTGCTGGTCGACGCCGTTATCCTGACTGTCGCCAGTTTCGCCGTACAGCCGCGCCTGGCCCAAAGCTTCATGGAACGCCCGTGGCTGGCGGTCTTCCCTGCCCTCGCCGTGGGATCGCTGGCGCTGATCCGATTGCTGCGCGACGACCTCCGGCGATTCCTCGCATCCGCCGCATTCATCGCCGGCATGTTGACCAGCGCGGCCGCGGGCGTGTTTCCGTATGTGCTGCCGTCGGTTTCCGAGGCGAACCCGGGCCTCACGGTCTTCAATTCGGCCCCGGCCCAATATGGCCTCAAAATAGGCCTGGCGTGGTGGATTCCCGGGTTGCTTCTGGCCGCCGGCTATGTGGCGTTCGTCTATCGAAGGTTCGCGGGGAAGGTAACGGTATAGCTGGTACGACAGGCCTCCTGGCCTGTCGCCTCCTGGCATGTCAGGCGCATCCGGAACGACAGGCCGGATCGGCGCAGAGAAGACTTAGAGCGAATATTTCTTTCTCCTCAGCGCTTAACTCTGCACCTCAGCGTCTCTGCGTCGAATAACGGGGGAGGCGAGCGCGCGGCCCGAGCTACCGCCCCGCCACCCGCCCGCCCGCATCCAAATTGTATTTCTTGAGCTTGTAGCGCAGCGCGTCGCGTCCGATGCGCAGAATCCGCGCGGCTTCCGATTGATTGCCCCCGGCTGGCTCGACGGGCCGTCGCACAAACAGCCGTTCCTACTTTTCGAGGGCTCCGGCCTTTCGGACGCCGGGGCCCGTCCCGCTAAGGTGCATCGATATCGATTAACATTAATCAAGGAGCGCCGCCCGTTGCGAAAACAAGCCGCCATATTGGTCAGCCGTTTACCGATCAGCCAGGCTCGCGTCAACCTTGGTCAAGTGGCCAAGCGGGCGCACGTCGGCGGAGAGTACTTCATCCTGGAAAAGGACGGCATCCCCGTGATCGGCATAATGGACGCCGGTGAATTGGAAGACTACTTGGAACTTCGCGACCCCAAGATCAGCCGGCAAATTGAACAGAGCAATGCCGATATCAAGGCCGGCCGAGTTCAGTTGGCGGCCACTCTGCTCTCCACGCCCAGCAAGCGCGCCAGCGCCAAGACCCCGCGCCCCCGGAAATGAAAGCGTTGACTTTTTCGGTTTTCATTACCAGTCACTTTTCGAGGGAATACAAGAAACTGGCAGCCACGCACCCCGGCATAGCCGGCCATTACAGTAGGCCGGTCTCAATTCTTCAGACCGATCCTAACAATCGCAGCCGCACCCACGCAATCAAGAAGCTAGAGGGCGTTGCAGCCGATGCAGGCCAGTGGCGTATTCGCGCCGAGCGGTTTCGGTTTCGTTATGACATTGACGGCGCCACCGTTTACCTCAAGTCCTGCGCCCTGCGGGATGAGAGAACTTATCGCCGCTGAGGTCCCCGTGGTCCCTGTCATCATGATCCCTTCTGATGTCGCCCACCGAAGTCAGCCCAAGTGATTTCGGACGGCCGGGCGCCCGCGCCGCTTCGGTTACATTTTTCGGGGATCTCAATGAAGTGAAGGGCAACCGCCGCAGCGTGATTTTCCAGCTTCTTGCTGAAGGCATGCGTGAGGCGAATGAAGCGGTGCATCGACATTCTCATGCTGAGAATCTGGCGCGCCACATAAGAGGCGTTGATGTGCTTCGGATAGGGATCACCCTTGATGACGTGGCTTTCGCAGGACGCGCCTTCCGGCGTTCGGATTGGGCGATGGCGAGCCGTCTAACTGCTCGCCAATCGCCTGCTCCACGACCCGGCGGGCTCCCGTCGTGAAGTCGTGATCTCTTGGCTTGCTTGAACGGGTAGGCATGATATGATTTTTGGCACAGGAAGCACGGTGACTGCTTACCCGATTCAATACTATTTGCGAAAGGCCGCTTCTAGCAAGTTCCTGCGCTTCTGGGTTGTTGGCAATCTTTTCCTTTGCGTCTTTGCCGGCCCTAAACGCATGTTCGTGGCAGATTTGCTCCTGTTAATGGGACTCGCGGTCTTCTTTGTTCTCTCAATTCTCGGGTATGCTGGCCCAAACCGATCCGCCAGTAAGGCTACGCTCGACCGTGAAGCGATGGAGGTAAGACCGCTTCTGCTCTGGACGGGTCTCGTCACGGGGTGTATTTACATTGTGTATTCGCTAGCTACTTTCCGGCGCAAA
>PLDF01000013.1 GCA_003135055.1 Bryobacterales bacterium
ATGCGACTCACCTGACGGCGACCGTGACGATTGCCGCGGGCGCGACCACGGGAGTATCCAGCGTAACGGTGACCACTGGCAGTGAGGTCGCGACGGGCAGCAATCTGTTCACGGTGAGCTCGGGAACCGCAATAGTCAGCGCGATCAGTCCCACCGCTGGACAGCAAGGTCAGGTGCTAGCCGGCGTTCAGATCACCGGCCAGTTCACGCNNGCAACACGGGAGTGACAGCCAGCAGCATCACTGTGACCGATGCGACTCACCTGACGGCGACGGTGACGATTGCCGCGGGCACCACCACGGGTGTGTCTAGCGTGACGGTGACGACCGGCAGCGAGGTCGCGGCGGGCAGCAATCTGTTCACTGTGAGTTTGGCAACTGTGGTGACAGTTGCGCCGGCGACGGCGACGGTGTACGGGGGCGGAACGCAACTGTTCACGGCGACAGTTACGAACACGAGCAACATCGCGGTGACGTGGACGGTCAATCCAACGACGGGAGCGGGGGCGATTGACGCCACCGGTCTGTACACGGCTCCGACGACGGTCGCCACGCAGCAGACGGTCTTCATCACCGCAACCAGCCAGGCCGATGGCGCAGCATCGGGAACCGCGAACCTGACGCTATCGCCGGCAACGCAGAGCCCGTACCTGCACCAGCGCGCGATTGTCATCGACCATACCAAGGTTCCCAACACTGACCAGACGAGTTTCCCCGTGCTGATCTCGGGCACATACAGCTATCTGGCGACAACGGCCAATGGCGGCCAGGTTCAGAACGCAAACGGCTACGACATCATCTTCACCAGCGACTGCGCCGGAGCAGTCAAACTGGACCATGAGATCGAGTCGTATAACCCGGCGACCGGAGCCATCAGTATGTGGGTGCGGATTCCCACCATTTCCCATACGGCGGACACGATCATCTACATGTACTACGGCAACAGCGCTATTGGATCGAGCCAGGAGAATCGTAACGGCGTCTGGGACGCGAACTTCCAGATGGTGTTGCACCTGGGCGAGCCCGCGCCGCCATATCAAGATTCGACGGCCAACGGATACGCGAGCACAGGAGGCGTCACGCCCACGCCGACGGCCGGTAAGATCGGTACCGGCCAGGCGTTTGACGGCGTCTCGCAATACATCTCCTATTCACAGGCACAAAGCCCGAATCCCACGGGACCCATCTCGATGGAGGGTTGGATTAAAACCACCGATACCGCTGTAAAGGGAATCTTCGGAAAATGGGGAAGCGACGGCAACGGGAACGCAGACCAATCCTATCAGATGTTCTACCAGGCGAGTGGTCCCGGCGCCTACCTTAACGCGATTGACAGCAGTGATATCGAAGTGGTTGGCGGTGCGGCGATCAACGACGGCAACTGGCACCATCTGGTGGTGACAGCCCTGCCCACGGGTAGCATCCTCTTCTACATCGACGGCGTGCAGAACGGCTCGCTAAACAACAGCCACGCGCTGCTGGCGACAACCGCGGATCGATTGCTGGTTGGGGCGACCAGTCTGGCGGGGGGAAACTACTATATGAACGGCGCGCTCGACGAGGTTCGAATCTCGAACGCGATTCGCTCGGCCGACTGGATAGCGACCGAATACGCAAACCAGAATTCACCGTCGACATTCTTCACAATCTCCGCCGAGAATTCTGTGATGGTGGCGCTTACGCCGGCAGGCATGGTGCTCAGCCCGGGGCAGACGCTGCAGTTCGCGGCCACCGTGACCGGCAGTTGTAACAACGCCGTTAGCTGGTCGATCGTCCCGCCCGTTGGAAGCATCACCAACGCGGGCCTGTACACCGCTTCTGCGACAGTCGCGGCGCTGCAGTCGGTCACTATCACCGCCACCAGTCAAGCCGATCCTACGAAGGCGGCTTCGGCCATGTTGACGCTGACTTCGGAAACGGTCACGGTTGCGCCGGCTACCGTCATCCTCTATCCCGGTCAAACCCTGCAGTTCAGCGCCGCGGTCACGAATACGACCAACCCAGCGGTGATCTGGTCCATCCCCTCCGGCGCGCCCGGCGCCATCGGCGCGTCCGGCCTGTTTACGGCCCCCGCCAGCATCGCCACTCAACAAACCGTCACCGTCACGGCAACCAGCCAGGCCGATAACACCACAACCGGCACTTCCACCATAAGCTTGCTGCCGCACGTCTCCGTGACCGTGTCCCCGGCCGTTGCAACCCTTGTCGCCGGTCAGACCCAGCAGTTCACTGCAGCGCTGACAAACACCAGCAACATGGCGGTGACGTGGCTGGTCAGTCCGGCCGGCGCCGGCACGATTAGTGCAGCGGGCCTCTACGCCGCGCCCGGCAATTTCCCTGGCGCCACAACTGTGACTATTACCGCCACCAGTGCGGCCGACCCCACGCAGCCTGGAACTGCGACGGTGAATCTGATGTCCTTACCGATCCGGATCAACTCCGGCGGGCCAGCTTACACGGACCCCGCGGGACGCGTCTGGGCCGCAGACAGCAACGCCAGCCTTGGTTGCGGCTGGTGGGTGACCACCGGGTTTGCCTTTCCGGCTCCCGCCGGGCTGGATGGCGAGTATGCCGACGGCCTGACGTGCGGCAGCATCAGCTACTTGTTTCCAGTTCCCAACATGAACTATGTGGTGACGCTGAAATTCGCCGACCCAACCTATGCCACCGCCGGGCAGCGCGTTTTCGGCGTCTCCGTCAATGGCGTCACTAACAGCGCGCTCTCCAACGTCGATGTGGCGGCCAACGCCGGCGGACAATATAAAGCCTGGGACGCATCCATCCCGGTATCCGTGAGCAATGGTCAGATCAACATCGTGTTCACTGGCAGCGTGGGCATGGCGATTATCAATGCTATCGAGATTTCTGCCGCCAACTCCGTCGAGGTCCTGCCGCATACGGCGAATCTGGCCGAGCGCCAGTCGCTGCAGTTCGCCGCGCTCATTCCTGGGACGAGCAACCCCGCAGTCACCTGGTCGATTGTTCCGGCAAATTTCGGGACGATTACGCCCACCGGCCTGTATACAGCCCCAACGTCAACTACCGGTTCCACTACGGTTACCGTGATCGCTGCCAGCGTGGCCAGTCCAGGCATTTCCGGCTCGTCGATCGTCAGCCTGTTGCCGATCGATCCCGATAGCTTCACGCCCATCCGCCTCAATTCCGGCGGGCCGGCTTACACAGACCCCGCGGGGCGTGTATGGGCCGCGGACGGCGCCCTGCAGCCCAGTTGCAGCAGTTGGTTCGGCGCCAGCGCGTTCTCGTTTACGCCACCAGCCGGCCTCGATGGCGAATACTCCGACGGGCGGGCCTGCAGCAACCTGGGCTACCAGTTTTCCGTCCCCAACATGAACTATGTGGTCACACTGAAATTTGCCGACCCAACCTATGCCAATCCGGGCCAGCGCGTCTTCTCCGCGTCCATCAACGGCGTCACCGGCAGTTCTTTGACCAACATCGACATTGCGGCTGCTGCCGGCGGGCAATACAAACCGTGGGACGTCTCCGTTCCCGTGATGGTCTCTAACGGCCAGATTAACATTGCGTTCGCCGCCAACGTGGATTCCCCGATCGTCAACGCCATCGAGATCGCAGCCGCCAACTCAGTCGATGTGCTGCCGCAGAGCATCAACTTGTCCGAACGCCAGTCGCTGCAGTTCTCAGCGCTCATTCCTGGGACGAGCAACCCCGCGGTCACCTGGTCGATTGCCCCGGCAAATCTCGGAACCATTACGACCACTGGCCTCTACACGGCCCCATCGTCGATTACCGCGTCCACACCGGTTACCGTGATTGCTGCCAGCGTGGCCAGTCCAGGCACTTCCGGCGCATCCGTCGTCAACCTGTCGCCCACCGATCCCAACAGCTTCACAACCATCCGCCTCAATTCCGGCGGACCGGCTTACACCGACCCCGCGGGGCGAGTGTGGGCTCCCGATTCTACAGTCGCTCCCAGTTGCAGCAGTTGGTTTGGCGCCAGCGCGTTCTCGTTTACGCCACCAGCCGGCCTCGACGGCGAATACTCCGATGGCCGGGCCTGCAGCAACCTGGGCTACCAGTTTTCCGTCCCCAACATGAACTATGTGGTCACGCTGAAATTCGCCGACCCAACCTATGCCAACGCGGGGCAGCGCGTCTTCGATGTCTCTCTCAACGGCGTCACTAACAATGCCTTGACCAACATCGACATTGCGGCGCGCGCCGGCGGCCAATACAAACCGTGGGACCTTTCCGTTCCTGTGATGGTCACCAACGGCCAGATTAATATTGCGTTCACCGCCATCGTGGATTCCCCGATCGTCAACGCCATCGAGATCGCGCCCGCGGACGAAGTCTTTCTCTCTCCCGCTACGGCGGCGGTTTGGCAGGGCCAATCCCAGCAGTTTTTCGCTGTCGCGGCGGATCCGGTGAACGCCGGCGTCACGTGGCAGATGAGCCCGTCCTTCGGAGCCTTGACACAGACGGGACTGTACACCGCTCCCGCATCCATATCCGCGCACCAGAGCATTATTGTGACCGCGACCAGCGTCGCCAATCCCAGCATGTCCGCCGCCGCCTCCATCAACCTATGGCCGCCCGCGGGCGTCACGCTGAGCCCGCTAACTGCCACTCTGTCGGGGGCGCAAACGCAGCAGTTCACCGCCACGCCGAACAACGGATCGCCCCTGGGCGTTACCTGGACCATCGGCCCCGAGCCCCTCGGCTCCATTTCCGCCACCGGTCTCTACACGGCCCCGACAGTCTACGTGCCGTCTACGCTGAGCCTTGTCGCCACCAGTGCGGCCGACGGCAGCACCGCCACCGCCGCCATCCATCTGGTTCCCGCCGTCACCGTCTCGGTCAGTCCGTCCACCCTCACGCTCGGACCCTCCCAAATGCAGCAGTTCACGGCAGCGGTCTCTGGCGGATGGAACACGGCCGTAACCTGGACAGCCACCACAGGCGCCATCTCCTCGACCGGCCTATACACCGCGCCTCCAACTATTTCCAGCACAACCTCCGTCACCATCACGGCCGTCAGTGTGGCGAACGCCAACATTACAGCAACGGCAGCTCTGACGCTCACTCCGGCGGCTTATGTCACGGTGGCGCCCGCGTCCATATCGCTGATCCCTGGACAAACGCAGCAGTTCACCGCCACGGTAGCCGGCGGCGCCTCCGTCAACTGGTCGCTGAGCCCGGCTCTGGGAACCATCACGGCGGCCGGCCTGTACACAGCTCCCTTCGGTCTCGCCGCGTCTGCGGCAGTGATGGTGCAGGCGACCAGCGCCGCCGATCCGACCAAGGCGGCATCCGCCATGGTCACTCTAACGTCCGCGGCCAGTGCTTACAGCTACCGCCGCGCCATCGTCATCGACCATACCAAGGTCCCGAATACCGACCAGGCCAACTTCCCGGTCCTTATCTCGGGGACTTACTCTTACCTCGCGACTGTCTCCAACGGTGGCCACGTCCAAAGCGCCAGCGGCTATGACATGGTCTTCAGCTCGGATTGCGCCGGCGCCCAGCAGCTCAGTCACGAAATCTCGTCCTATAATCCCGCCACCGGCGCGGTCAGCTTCTGGGTTCTGCTGAGCGATGTCTCCCACACCGCCGACACCGTCTTCTATATCTCCTACGGCAACAGCGCCATAACCACCAGCCAGGAGAACCGCCCGGCCGTCGACGCCGCTCTCAACGCCACCGGTCAGTCCGCCGATTGGATCGCAACCGCCGCGGCCAACCAAATCTCGCCCTCCACCTTCTATACCGTCTTTCCTGAAAACTCCAACGCCGTCTCTCCTGCCAGCGCCTCGCTCGCCAACTCGCAGACCCAGCAGTTTACCCCGCTGTTCACCATGAGCGCCGCCGCCAACACCACCAATCCGCTCGTCTTGCTGGGCACTTCCGCTACGCCCTCGCCGGCGGCGTCCGTCGCCATCAGCGGCAACCTCGCCTACGTCTGCGACAACAACGAAGTCTCGGTCATCGACGTGACGAACCCCGCGAATCCCATCTTCCTGGGAGCCGCGCTCGCCACCGACATGTTAAACGACGGCATCGCGCAGTGCACGGTCCAGAACCGGTCCACCGGACCCGTCCTGCTGGCTTTTGTCGATGAAAGCAACACCGGTCTCGGTAACAATCCGGCCTTCCTGGCGTTCAGCTTGCAAAATCCCGCCGCGCCGCAGCTCCTCGCCGAAACCGGCATTTCCAGGCAGTACTTTGAAAAACCCGTCTATTCCAGCGACGGCAATACCGCGTTTGTGCCGACGCAATGGGTAGGCACGGTCAGTAATAACTGGAGCGGCCAGGGCGGCAATGTGACTGCGGTTAATGTCGCCGACCTCTCCGCTCCGGTGGTGCTTGGCGACATGGAACCGGCCGGCGCCAACGCCATGTTCGGCGCCGCGCTGGCCAATCCCACAACCCTGCTGGTGGGCGGCAGCACCTCCACCGGCCCCGCCAACAACGGCGTCGGCGAGCTTGTCGTCACCGATGTCACCAACCCCGCGGTCATGTCGCTCGTCACCACCCTGCCGGCGCCGAATACCGTGCAGATCTTCGCCCCGGTGCTGCAAGGCAACCTGGCTGTGGCGCTCGGCAGTACCGCCGGATATACCGCCAGCGGCGGAATCGAAGGTACTCCGATAACTGTAACCTGGCTCGGCAACCTCGTGCTGACCACCTTCAACATCGCTAGTCCGCGCAGCCCCTCGATTGTGGCCAGTATCGTTCTGCCGTACACAAACTATTCGGCCGGCCCCGCCATCCAGATCGGCGTCAACCTGAGCCTCTTCGCCGGCGCGGTGGATAGCTCCGGCAACAACCTGCTCCTGCTGGTCGATACCACTAACCCACTTATCCCCGTGGTAACTCCCTATACCGTGCCCGCCGGTATAACCAATATGACCGTCGCAGGCAACCTGCTGCATGTCACCGCCGGCGCCGCCGGTTATGCCGTCTATCGAATTCCCGGCGTCACCGCCACTCAGTACAGCCTCTCCGGAAACTGCGGCGGCCCCGTCAACTTCTCCATTAGCCCCCTCACTCAGGGAACCATCTCCGCCTCCGGTCTCTACACCGCGCCCGCCAGTGTCACCGCCGGCCAGACCGTCGTCGTCACCGCCACCGGCCAGAGCGATCCCACCCAGACCGCCTCCGCCACCGTGAGCCTGTCCGCCAGCATACCCATCCTCAGCCTCAACGCCTCCACGCCCAGTCCCTACATCGTGGGAGGCAGCGCCACTTTCGCCGCTACCCTGACCTCCGGCGGCGCGCCCGTCCCCGGCGTCACCGTCACCTTGGCCGTCACCGGCGCCAACGCGCGCACCATCACCGCCGTCACCGCCGCCAACGGCGTCGCCTCGCTCTCCTATACCGGCGCCACCCGCGGCGCGGATGCTATCCAGGCCTCCGCCAATAGCTTCACCTCCAGCTTGCTCTCCGCGCTCTGGGTCAGCCCCTCCACCTCCTTCACCACCACGCCCGTCACCGGCGAGTTCTTCACCGCCGCCTCCTGCCCGTCCGGTTGCGAAGCCTTCTCCACGCCGAACACCCAGGTCCCGGCGTTCCTCCAAACCTTCCCCGACCTGATGTTCAATCCGGCGGGAACTACTTCCACCCCGCGCTCCTTCGCCGATCTCATCCTCGGTCCGACGGGCGTGTCCACCGGTTCCATCCTCGCCCAAGGCAACGGTCATGTGGCCGGCGCTGGCGACATGCTCGGCTTCTCCGCCGTCTTCACCGGCAGCTTCGTCGTCGCCCAGGCCGGCAGCTTCACCATCAACGTCACCAGCCAGGATGGCTTCATCTTCGGCGTCAGCAATTCCGCCTCACGCGTCAGTGGCGTTGACGTCAATCCACCGGCCGCTGGCACAACTGTCTTCTCACAGTACCCAGTCATGGCCGCCAATAACGGCCCATCCACCGGCGTCGCAACGCCCATCGTGGTGTCCTTCCCGGCCGCCGGCTCCTACCCTTACGAGTTCGATTACAAGAGCGGCACCGGCGGTCCTTTGTCCTTTACCGTCACCACCACGCAGGGCTCCAGCTCCGTCGGCGTCCCCCCGCTCGAATCGCTCGTGCTCACCTCCAACACGGCCTCGCCCATTGCCGGCCAGCCTGCCAGCCTCACCCTCCAGGCCACCGACGAAACCGGCGCGCCCATCNNCACCGTCAGCTACACCGAGACCACCTCCATGACCGATGTCCTCCAGGCCGTCGCCACCCTCAACGGCCTGCCCATCGTTTCCAACCAGTCCACTCTTACCTGGACCACCAACAATCCGCCTTCGATCACCGTCGCCGGCAACTCTCTTGTAACTCTGCCCGGCACCGCGACTTACACTGCAACAGTCACAGACCCGGTCGCTCCCGCGGGCGGCACAATCACAGTGAATTGGACCGAAGTCAGCGGCCCCGGCGCCGTCAGCTTCGACGCTCAGACCCTACCGGTCACTGACGCCCTGTTCCCCGCGCCCGGCAGTTACGTCCTGCAAATCACCGCCACCGATTCCCTTGGCAGCACCTCGCTGCAAATTCCGGTCACAGTGAATCCTCCAGTGACTACAGACCAAGGCTGGATCTTGAGCCCCATCGAGGCCACGCAAGTGACCGGCCTCGTGCCCATCACCCTGATCGCGAGCGAGACACTGGCCAGCGGGACGCTGACTTACTATCCGCTATCAAATCCGAACGCCGTAGTGACACTGAACGCCAACACCACGACGGCCGGCGGCGGCGCCTTGGCCTCGCTCGACACCACGCTATTGCCCAACGGCTCGTATTACATCGTGCTGGACGCCACCGACACCACCGGCAAGACCATGGGAAGCGGCGTAGACATCGTCATCGGCGGCAACTACAAGCCCGGCCGAGTGACCACCACCGTGACCGACCTGGTAGTCCCCGCGCCCGGCCTGCCGATTCAGATCAGCCGCACCTACGACAGCCTGATCAGCGGCACCTCGAGCGACTTCGGTTTCGGCTGGTCGCTAAGCATCAACCTACAAATGCAGATCGCGTCCACCAACGACGTGACATTCACCATCAACGGCCAACAGAAGACCTTCTACTTCACGCCGCCATCGCAAGGCTTGCTGAGCTTCCTCTACCTGCCCCAATACACGGCCGAGCCGGGCTTCTTCGGGACCTTGCAAGCCACCGCGACCAACTGCAGCGGCAACCTGCTGGTGATGACGGGAAGCGTATATATCTGCGCCATCGGCTACGCGCCGTACCAGCCCACCACGCTAGTCTACACAGACCCATACGGCCGCACATACACGGTAGGCGCCACAGGCGCGCTGCAATCGGTGCAAGACCTGGCGCACAACACCCTGGCCGTGACACCGACGGGCATCACGTCGAGCAACGGCCTAAGCGTGCCGTTCGTGCGCGACGCGCAGGGACGGATCACTCAGATCACGGACCCATTGGGCAACATATACGCGTACGCCTATGACTCCTTCGGCAATCTGGCCAGCGTAACGTATCCCGGCATCACCACGCCGGCACAGTACACATACAACACGACACATCTGTACACAGGCGGAACCGATCCGCGGGGCAACGCCCTACCCAGCACGACGTACGATAGCAGCGGACGCCTGCAGACCGCAACGAACGCGCTCGCGCAAACGACCAGCTACGCCTACAACGTGGCGGGGAACACAACGACAACGACGTATCCGCCGGACGCGAACGGCAACACCGGCACCGCGACGATGGTGTACGACAGCTACGGAATGTTGTTGAGTTCCACGGATCCATTAGGAAATACGACCACGAACACGTACGATGCCAACCACAACCTGCTAAGCGTGACGGACCCGTTGGCGCATACCACCAGCTACACATACAATTCGAACGGCAACCAGACATCAAGGGCATACCCCAACACGCCGACCAGCTTGAACACCACCAGCACGACTGTCTACAACGCCAGCAGCCAGCTGACGCAGACGACGGACGAGTTGGGCAACTCCCGCAGTTTCACATATGACGCCAACTTCTGGCCGAAGACCGCCAGCGATTCCATTGGCCCAGTTGTGAGCTTTACGTTTAACGCGAACGGCACGACGATGGCCAAGGCCATGGGGCGCGATCTGACGGCCACTTCTGGCGTCTCCACAACCTACACCTACGATACCTACGGTAATATGACCGGCCAGACCGACGCGCTAGGCCGCCAGACTCAATACAGGTACGACACCCTGGGCCGTCTCAGCTCCACAACGGCGCCCGCCGGCGGTGTAACCACCGACACCTACGACGCCCTCGGCCACCTGAAAACCAGCGCGCAACCCCTTGGTCGGAACAGTTCTTACACCTACGACGTCAACGGTAACAAGCTCAGCGAGACCGACGCCAATGGCAACGCCACCACGTATCAGTACGACGCATTGAACCGTGCAATCCTCGTCACTTATCCGACATCCCCGGCGACCACGATGGCATACACGTACGACTTCCGCAATAACGCCATCAAAACAACCGACCAGGCCGGACACGTGACGAACAACGTTTACGATCTGGCCGGCCGCTTGACTTCCATGACCGCAGCCTTCGGCACCGCGCAAGCCGCAACGACGTCCTACACGTATTACAACGACGGCCGAAAGGCAACCGCAACCGATCCTTTGGGCCACAACACTACGTACGACTACGACGCGGCAGGACGATTAATCAGCACCGTCGACGCGCAAAGCAACACTATGCAGTATGCCTACGACGATGCTGGCAATCAGATCTCGATCCTCGATCCGAACAACCACAAAACGCAGAGCCAATACGACGCGAGGCGGCGCCTGAGCAAGACGATTTACGACGATAGCACGACAAAGCAGTACAGCTACGACGGTCCCGGCAACTTGGCCAGCACAACCGATCAGGCAGGGAACGCGGTGCAGTACACGTACGACGCCGCGAACCAGCTCCAAAGCGTCATCCAGACGGCCAGTCCGAATCCGCAAAACACGACGGCCTACATCTATGACCAGAACGGCAACCTTTCAAACCTGACGGACGCTAACAGCCACACTACCCAGAATGCCTTCGATCTGCTGAACCAGTTGAAGCAGAAGACGATGCCAGTCGGCCAGACCCAGATGCGGACATACGACGCCGCGGGCAATCTGATTTCGTTGACTGATTACACCGGCAAGACGACAACATATGCCTATGACGCGTTGAACCGGCTGATATCGAGAACCCCGGACCCGAGTCTTACCGACACGCCGGAGAGCTTCGCGTACACGCCCACTAGCAAGCGGGCCAGCATGATCGATGCCAGCGGGACAACGACCTACACATACGACAATCTGGATCGCCTGATCACCAAGACGACGCCGCAAGGTACGTTAAACTACACATATGACACGGCAGGGAACGTCGCTTCAATGTCCTCCAGCAACGCGAACGGGGCTTCGGTGGCGTATACCTATGACAACTTGGACCGCTTGAGTTCGGTGATAGATAATCGGTTGCCAGTGGGCCAGAACGCGACGACGTACAGCTACGATCCGGTGAGCAACCTTGCGACCGTCACGTATCCAAACGGTTTGTCGTCCGCCTTCGCGTATGACGATCTGAACCGGGCAATTGCACTAAATGCGAGCACGGCGAGTTACAACTACACTTTGGGGCCGGCGGGCAATCGGTTGTCTGCAGCGGAATCGACCGGCCGGGTGCTGAGTTGGACCTACGATGGCATCTACCGGCTAACGAATGAGACGGTCGGCCTCGACCCGCATTCGAAGAATGGATCAGTCGGCTATGGTCTTGATCCCGTAGGCAATCGCCTATCGCAGACCTCGACCCTACCTGGCATTTCGATGGGAAGCTTCACCTACAGTGCAAATGATCTCCTCTCAACCGAAACCTACGACAACAACGGCAACACAACTGTGTCGGGAGCCCGAACTTTCTGGTATGACTTCGAGAATCGCCTGAAGGGAATGAACGCTGGCACCGTCACACTGCAATACGACGGCGACGGGAATCGAGTTGCCAAGACGGTGGGTGGCGTGACGACGCGCTACCTTGTGGATAACCTGAACCCGACCGGCTACGCACAGGTGGTCGAGGAGTTGGCAGGCGGTGCAGTACAGAGGACGTACACATATGGGACTCAGCGCATTGGCCAGAGCCAGCTCATCAATTCCGCATGGACGCCAAGCTTCTATGGATACGATGGCAGTGCCACGGTGCGGTTATTGGCCAACTCCAGTGGCACGGTGACCGACACGTACGATTACGATGCCTGGGGCAACGCGGTTAATGTCATCGGCTCCACATCGAATTTGTACCTTTACCGCGGCGAGCAATATGACCCTGATTTGGGCCTCTACTTCCTCCGAGCCAGATACTACAACCCGATGACAGGAAGGCTGCTGTCACGGGACCCAGCATCCGGCCGGGTCGTAACTCCAGTCACGCTGCACAAATACCTCTATGCCAATGGAAATCCGGTAGACTATAGTGATCCAAGTGGAAGAGGGTGTCCGGAATTTCCTCCGTGTTATAACCCCGACCCTGTCCCCGAACCCGCGCCGGATTCAGAGGCTCAGGGAGGGGGAAGATCAGCTTTGGAATATGCTACGCTCGTGGCTAGTATTAGTCTCGTCGCGGTTTCCTCAGTAGTCCAAGTTGGCGACAGGGATGAGTGCGTGTGGTACAATGCTCTTGACACAATAAGCGTTGCGGCTCTGAAAGTCGCCCTCGATAACAACAATGACTTCTCCCCGGATACAAGCGAAGGGACAAAACAGGCCGGCAAGAGGGACTGCCCACAACCTTGGAAGTGTCTAATACGGTGTGACCTCAGTGTGGATGGAGCAACCATCTCCAAAAAATTCAATTTTCTCGCCGAAGGGAAAGATGCGAATGAGGATGTGGAGTCAGTATGCCTCAAAGCGGCAAACCAAGCGAAAGCCCTGGTCGTAGACATACCAGGCGTCGCTATCAGGCACTGTTACAATACGCTGAGCCCCGAGGGAAAGGGCACTCGTATTACGTGGCGGAGGCCGGAAGACGCGCCGATTATCAAGAATGGAATGCCGTTTGATCCGAGTAAGGCGAAGAAGTAGATTGGCGGCGAACGGAGGAAGATGCAAGCAACGCACAGCAAATTACATCGGCGTATCCGTGAGGAACTGGCGAGTTGGCAGGCCTCGCGCGGGAACGAAACGCCACTTCGGGAACTTGTGATTATTGACCCGCCCGACATTGAAGCTTTGATTCGGATCTGCTCTGATCGAAAAAGGCCGCCGGAGATGCGGCGAATTGCGGCTGTGGTCCTCGGAAGGCTACGCGCCCGAAAGGCTGTTGACATGCTGATCAGCAACATGTGGGAAGATCAGCCGGATCTCGCTCTCTCATCAGGGGCTGCGCTGGGAACAATCAGAAGCCGGGGAGCGACCGGGCACCTGCTTTGCATATTGCGGGAGTGCCCCTTCCCGGCGAGCCGCGAGGCCGCTGCGATGGTATTCAAAGAACTTAAGGATGGGCGGGCAATCGGCGCGCTGGAGCGCACACTGTTGGATTCAAGTGAACTGTCGCGCGTCAGATTCCAGGCTGGGGCGGCATTGGCCGGATGGAAGCCGGACCGCACCCTCCCCGCATTCTTGAAAGCGAGTTCGGATGAAAGCGCTGAGGTTCGCTATATCTCGGCATATGCGCTGGGGCTGTCAGGTCGCGACGACCGTGCTGTCGCAGCGCTAGAGCGCCTAGCCAGCGACCAGGGTGCCGATCCTAGCGGTTCGACTGTGGGCGAGCAGGCTACCGAATGGCTCGACATGCGGTCCCCACAGAAAAGAAGCCGCCAGTTGAGGAAGGAGTAGATGGAACGGGCCGGTAGGTTGGCGAAGCCTCGGCCAGTTTCGAAGGCCCGGCTTAAACGCCCGATGCGAACCACCACGTCATTGGTAATCCATCTCGTAGCTTGGGCTTTGCACACCGCGCTCGCCGCCTCGGCAATCCCCCAAGCCAGTGTGCCCCAGGCGCCTTGTGCAGGATGCCTGGCCGGCTCCCTACCCGTAGCGATATCCAGCGTCTGGCCGGTTGGATCAGCTGGACTCGACAATGCGCCAATCACCATCATTGTTTTTTCCGATTTCGAATCCTTTCCCTGCGCCCGCTCTGCCAGCGTGCTTTCCGGGCTACTTAGCGCGTCTAGGCAAATCCGGCTGATCTTCAAACACGCTCCGGCTACGACCAATTCCAACGCGCTCCTCGCCCACGAAGCCGCCATCGCCGCCGGCGCGCAGGGTAGGTTCGGAGAGATGCACGATATTCTCTTCGAGAACCAGACCAAGCTAACTCGGCCCGATCTGCTCCAATATGCCAAACAACTCGGCCTGAACCTGCCCGCCTTCCAGCAGGCGCTTGACAACCACACCTACCGCCCAATCATAGAGCGCGATCTGGCCGAGGCCAAAGGGCTCGGTGTCACCACCACGCCGACGTTCTTCGTCAACGGCCGCCGCTTGGTAGGCCCACAAGGTTACGCGTCGCTCGGCGCGGTCATCGAAACTCTGCTCGCCGGCATCCCGCAGAGCCAACGCGTCCAGGAAGAAATCGTCGCCTCAGGCCCGGCGCAGGCCATCAACCTGGAGCACGCCCCAGCCAAGGGACCAGCCACAGCCCCCGTCAACCTGGTCGAGTTCACTGACTTCGAGTGTCCCTTCTGTGCCCAAGCCGCGCCCGTCGTCCACCAACTGCTGGCGGCCTATCCCACCCAAGTCCACTTCGCCTTCAAACACTATCCGCTGTCGATGCACAAGGAATCCCCGCTGGCCCACGAAGCCGCCCTGGCAGCTGGCGAGCAGGGCAAATTCTGGGAGATGCACGATCTGCTCTTCGCCACCCAAGATAAACTCACCCGGGACGACCTGATCGCCAAAGCTGCGCAACTGAAACTGGACGTCCCGCGCTTTACCAAAGACCTGGACAGCCACCGATTCAAGGCCGCCGTCGAAGCCGACCGCCAGGAAGGCGACCGCCTGGGAGTAGACGGTACGCCATTCTTCTTCATTAACGGCCACGGCATCAGCGGTGCCCTGACCCTCGCCGATTTTAAGCGGCTAATCGACGCAGCCCTGAAAGAAGCTGCTCCACCGAAGACCAAGTAGCCACCGAGGCTCCCGACCGCGAGGCCTGTGGGCGGCGGATTCAAGAGCCCGCTAACTACAACCTAGCTCGGCAATCTCGTGCTGACCACCTTCAACATCGCCAACCCGCGCAGCCCGTCCGTTCTGGCCAGCATCGTTCTGCCCTACACGAACTATACCCCCGGCCCCGCCATCCAGATCGGCGTCAACCTGACCCTCTTCGCCGGCGCGGTGGATAGTTCCGGCAACAGCCTGCTCCTGCTGGTCGATACCACCAACCCGCTCATCCCCGTGGTGACTCCCTATACCGTGCCCGCCGGTATCACCAATATGACCGCCGCCGGCAACCTGCTGCACGTCACCGCCGGCGCCGCCGGTTACGCCGTCTATCGCATTCCCGGCGTCACCGCCACTCAGTACAGCCTTACCGGAAACTGCGGCGGCCCCGTCAACTT
>PLDF01000086.1 GCA_003135055.1 Bryobacterales bacterium
CGTGTGAACGCGCTTCGGACCTCCCCGCGCCGCATCGAAATAGCAAGATTTCTTCGCCCCCTACGCCGCGCACTCACCCCTGCCCAACTGCAGCGAGTAAGCCTCGTTATCTCCCCAATCCTGATAGATCTCCGGAAACAGCTCCGCGGGCTTGGCAAATTCTGCCGTCAACGCGCGGAACGTCTCCACTTTATTGCGCAGCACGTACTGGCGAAACGTCTCGCCATTCTCCCGATGCGCCAAAAAGTGGTCCAGCACGCGCGTCAACGCTTCCGGCGCCAGCCGCGCGGGTACCGATTGCACCGCCAGGCCGAAGCGCGCGATGCCCTCTTCGTCATAACCGCCGCCGAGCAGCATCTGGTAGTAAGGCACCTCTTTGCCGCCGATCTTGCGGGCGTTGCCGTAAAACCCGATATCGCCGATCCAATGTTGCCCGCACGCATTCGGGCATCCGCTAGCCTTGATGGAGAGGCTCTTCACCTGCGCATCCGTGTAGCGGCGCACCGCTTGTTGCACCGCCGCGCCCAGATTCATAGTCTTGGTCAGCGCCAGGTTGCACGAGTAAGCGCCGGGGCAGGTCACCACGTCGTCGATCTGGTGGGCGCCGGCCTCGGCGAGATTCAGCTCGCCCAGCGCCGCGTAGACTTGCGGCAACCGCGCCAGCGGGACGAATGCCAGCACCATGTTCTGGTCGATATCCACGCGGACCGTTCCATCCCCGGCGGTCGACGCCAGCCGCGCGATACCGCGGAACTGATCGCCGGTGAGGTTGCCCTGATCCACCTTCACAATCACGGCCGCGTACCCGGTCTGGCGTTGCTCTACCACGTTGGTGGCGAGCCATGCGTCGTACGCCGCGTCTCCCGATTGCTTCGCATTCACCACCGGCAGCAGCGCGCCGTTGCCAAGCGGCTGCGGGTTCGACTGGTAGCCGCCGAAACCCTCGGGAACGATCGTAGGCCACGCAATGCCGCCGTTCGCCAGGATATTCGCGTACTCCTTCTCGATCTGCTCCCGCACCCACTCCGCGCCGCGCGTGCGCACCACAAACTTCAAGCGCGCCGTATTGCGGTTCTTCCGATTGCCGTGCTGGTTGAACACGCGAATCACCGCTTCCACGCGGTGGATCAGCAACTCCTCGGGCAGGAACTCGTCGAGCAATTGCGCCTCGCAAGGCAGCGGTCCCAGGCCGCCGCCGAACACGATGCGGAAGCCGCGTTGGCCGTCGCGAACCACGGCGCGAATCCCCACGTCGTTGATCGCGCCCGCGATGCAATCCTTGCCATTGCATCCATCGAATGCGATTTTGAACTTGCGCGGCAGGTTCTGCGTCAGGTCCTTACGCAGCATCGCGTAGGCCAGCTTCTGCGCGTACGGGCGGACGTCGAACACTTCGTCGCGCGCGATGCCGCTCCAGACGCAGGTGGTGATATTGCGGACCGTGTTATAGCAGGCTTCGCGGTTCGTCAGGCCGGCGTCGGCGAGCATGTGCATCAGGTCGGCGGTGCGCTCCAGCGGCACGAAGTGATACTGCACGTTCTGCCGCGTGGTCAGGTGGCCTTTGCTGCCCGCGAATTCATCGGCGATGCGCCCAAACTGCTCCATCTGCCGCGACGTCGCAAGCCCGCCCGGAATCTTGACGCGGACCATCTGCACCCCCGGCTGGCGCTGGCCGTAAATCCCGTGTTTGAGGCGAAACGGCCGGAATTCATCGTCCAGGATCTCGCCCGCGCTGAACGCCGCAGCCTTCTGGCGGAAGATTTCAATCTCCTGCCGGACGGTCTCATCGTGTTGATTCTCAAAGGTTTCGCGCTGTGAAAGGTCTTCGTGAACGGCTGCCGCCATAATTACCCGCTTCTCTATAGGGATTAATCTACAGCTACTCTATAGAGATTAGCGAACCTGGCGAAAAGTTGCAACTGGCAGTTGTGTTCCTCGTAACGCCGGCGATCTTGTCGCCGGTTCTTTTTCCCGCNNTCAACTGCCGTTTTTAGGTTAACCGGCATGGACGGATCCGTCGCCAGCCTGCGCGACCGTGCCATCATTGCCGCGATGACATACGCTTTCGCCCTCGGCGAATCTGACGCCCCGATGTGCCGGCTTTCCGACCGCCGATCCTGCTTGCTCCCGGATAAACCATTGAAAGACAATGCAGTGTAAGCCATCTTCTCGCGATGCCTAAAGTTGTCATCGAAAACCCGATCCTCAACTCGCCCTACGACGAGCCGAAACGCCACTTCTATTTCGACGAGGACGGCATCACCGACCGCACCGTAAACTCGCGCCGCATCTCCAGCTACTTCGTCCCCATCGCGAAGCCCAAGAAGAAGGGCAAGCAATTCGAGCTCGAAACCGAGTGGACCGCCGACCGCATCGAGGAAAACAAATTCATCAATGACATCCGGCGCGCCGTCGCCCGCTGGCGCGTGTCTAACTACGCGGGCGTAACCGCTACTACCCGTCAACGCCTTCAACATTGGTCCAACCACGATCGCGACCGCCGCCTCTACTACTGCCAGTTCGAGGCGCTCGAAACCGCCGTCTGGCTCGCCGAAGTGGCTGACCGGCAGGACGGCGGACCCATTCTCCGCGAGCTACGGCAAGCCAACGACGGCAACAACCCGTTGCTCTACCGGACTGCCTTCAAGATGGCGACCGGCGCCGGGTTCCGGCCGTCAATAACCACGGCACGTTTGGCCGCTGGGCCTTTTTGGAAATTACCGATCCCTGGAATGCCAAGAAAGACATACGGGCATTCCTGGATAATGGAGCAGGAGAACGCCGATGACCCTTGCTTCCGGACTAGACATCCCCAGCGAAAAGATCGCGGAAATCTGCCGCCGCCATCACATCGTCGAGATGGCTGTTTTCGGCTCGGCCGCGCGCGGAGACATGCGCCCGGGTTCCGACATCGATATCATGGTCGAACTCGATCCGAAGGCCCGCGTGGGATGGGACTTCTTTGGCCTCGGGGATGAGTTGTCCGAAGTGCTGGGCCATCCCGTCGATTTCGGCGTCAAAGACGGTTTGAAGCCGTACGCGAAGCCGTCGGCGTTACGGGATGCCGTGGTGATTTATGCGGAGGGATGAGGTCTGTCTGCGTGAAATGATCGCCGCCACCGGGTAACTCCTCAGCTTGCTCGCCAAGCCGGAGGCCGAGCGTTTGCTGCACGAAGACCGGTCGTTCCGTCACTCTGTTTTCTTCGAATTCGTCGTGATCGGCGAGGAAGTGGCTCGGCTCTCCGAAGAGTTGCGGCTACGGCATCCCGAGATTCCTTGGCGCAAGGTCAGCGCCTTTCGAAATCGAATCGCGCACGGCTATTTTGACCTCAGCCTGCCGATCGTGTGGCAGTTGTGGACGGACGAAATCCCCCGATTGAGGACCCAGTTGTTGTCGATACTGGCCGCTGAATTCCCCGAGGAGCCGAATGGCCCGCAATACGGACAGCAAGAAAAAGTCGATTGAAACAGTGACGCACAAGGATCGGCCGACCAACATCCCCACCGAAGAGCTTCGCGGCTTCGTCGCCGAAGACGAAAAGAGCCCGAAGACCTTTGGCTAATCCGCCCTGCTGGAGAAGCAACCGCGCTGCTTAACGGGCATGGATGGATGTTTCGGCCGTCGTGGCCCTGCGCGACCATCGCGGCGGCGGAAGTCTGGACTGGCTCCCCGTCGATTGCCAACGCCAAAGTGGACATGAACCTGCTGAGGTAAAATATCCGCTCATGCCAGCCACGACCCGCCTGCGCCACACCTTATAAGCCGCCACCATGCCAGCCAACCACACCGAACTGGAAAAACGCCTATGGGGCGCCGCCGATGAATTCCGCGCCAACTCGGGGCTGAAGTCTTCGGAATACTCCGTCCCCGTCCTTGGCCTCATTTTCCTGCGCTACGCCGACCACAAGTTCACCCAGGCCAAGGCCAAGCTCGCCAGTCAAGGCAGCGGACGGCGAACCATCGGCAAGACCGATTACCAGTCCAAAGGCGTGCTCTACCTGCCGGAATCCGCCCGATTCTCGACTCTGCTCAATCTCCCCGAGGGAGCCGACATCGGCAAGGCCATCAACGATGCCATGAAGGCGATTGAGGCCGACAACGAAGACCTGAAGGACGTTCTTCCCCGCACCTACAACCGCATCGGCAAGCAGCTTCTCGTTTCTCTTCTGAAGAATTTCGCCGCCATCCCGATGGACATCGAGGGCGACGCGTTCGGCAAGATTTACGAGTACTTCCTTGGCAAGTTCGCCTGTCGGAAGGGCAGAAGGGCGGCGAGTTTTTCACGCCCACCAGCATCGTCAAACTGATCGTGGAAATCATCGAACCCTATCACGGCCGCATTTACGATCCGGCGTGTGGATCGGGCGGCATGTTCGTCCAATCGGCCGCCTTCGTGGCGCAACACCGCAAGGCCGTCACGGACATCGCCATCTACGGTCAGGAGAAAGTCGCCGAGACCATCCGGCTCTGCAAGATGAACTTAGCAGTTCACGGTCTCGCTGGCGATATTCGCCAGGGCGTCACCTACTACGAAGACATCCACAAGAGCGTAGGCAAGTTCGACTTCGTGATGGCAAACCCGCCGTTCAACGTGGACAAGGTGGATAAGGAACGGCTAAAGGACGACCCCCGCTATCCGTTCGGCCTGCCTAAGACTGACAACGCCAACTATCTGTGGATTCAGGTTTTCTATTCGACACTCAACGACGCCGGACGGGCCGGATTCGTGATGGCGAACTCGGCGGGAGATGCACGAGGCTCTGAGCTTGAGATTCGCCGGAAGATGCTCGAAGACCGGGCCGTGGAGGTAATGGTCTCCGTGGGGCCGAACTTCTTTTACACCGTCACGCTGCCATGCACACTGTGGTTCCTGGACCGTGGCAAGAAGAAATCCGGACGCAAGGACAAGGTGCTGTTCATCGACGCGCGCCCCATCTTCCGGCAAATCGACCGCGCGCACCGGGAGTTCACGCCCGACCAGATTGAGTTCATCTCCAATATCGTGCGGCTGTATCGGGGCGAGGCTGTGGAGACTGACGCGGGAAGCCGCGACCTAATGAAAGCGAACTTCCCGAAGGGAAAATACGCCGATGTTGCCGGGCTGTGCAAAGTTGCGATGCTTGCCGAGATCGAAGCGCAGGGCTGGAGCCTGAATCCGGGGCGCTATGTGGGGGTGGCGGAACGGGCGGCAGACGATTTCGAGTTCACGGTACGGTTGGAGGAACTGAACGAAGAACTTGAAACACTGAATGCAGAGGCGAGAGAGTTGGAGGCGCGGATTGCGGAAAATGTGGCTTCAGTCCGAATGACGAACTGTAAATGAGCCCTCCACAAATACATTCAAAGCGTAGGGGCACGGGGGATGTGACGTGGACTAAGAAGCCCTTGGCCGAGGTTGCAGATTTCTCCTTGGGCAAAATGTTGGATGCAAAACAAAATCGCGGAGTCATGCGACCGTATCTGGCGAACGTGAACGTTCGCTGGGGCGAGTTCATACTCGATGACCTCCGTGAGATGCGGTTCGAGAGCGACGAGATGAACCGCTATGGGCTTAAGTACGGGGACATCGTTATGTGTGAAGGCGGCGAACCAGGAAGAAGCGCAATCTGGAAAGAGCCGGTGCCTGGGATGATGATTCAGAAGGCCCTGCACCGCATTCGCCCCCATGACTGTGTCGAGTACCGGTTCCTATACTATTCGCTCATGCACAAAACAGATGCAGGACACCTTGCATCCCTGTTCACAGGCTCGACGATTAAGCATCTGCCGCGCGAAAAACTGGCGAAGGTTGAGGTCCAATTTCCATCACGTGCAGTTCAGGTCCGGATATCCGATATCCTTTCCGCCTACGACGACCTAATTGAGAACAACACCCGGCGCATCCAAGTCTTGAAGGATATGGCGAAGACAATCCTCCAGAGCGCTACCGCTGATTCTTGGAGCCTCATTCCAATCAGTGGACTATATGAAGAACTTTTCGACGGTCCTCACGCAACGCCAAAGCCGTCCACGTCAGGGCCAATCTACCTTGGGATAAAGAACGTAACAGAACGGGGCGAACTGGACCTCACTGACATCAGGCACATTGCAGACGAGGACTTCCCGCAGTGGACACGAAGGGTCCTGCCACGCCCCGGCGACATCGTGTTCACCTATGAGGCGACCCTCAATCGGTACGGGATCATAAGTCGGGGCTTTCGTGGCTGTCTCGGGCGACGAATGGCGCTAATCCGTCCCGATGAAAAGCGCATTGACCCCTACCTGTTTCTTCACTGCCTTTTGTCCGATCAATGGCGAGACGAGGTGCGCTCGAAAACCATCTCCGGGGCCACGGTTGATCGAATCCCCCTCACAACATTCCCCACATTTCAGGTGCGTGTTCCTGGGCCCGATATCAGAGCGAGAATAGGACCGCCGATTCGAGCGTGCGAAGAATTAGCCGAGAATTGCCGCCGCCGAAATGATCTGCTCCGCACCACCCGAGACCTTCTTCTGCCCAAGCTAGTCTCGGGCGAGATTCCAATCGAAGCCGCCGAACTCACGGAGCAGCTTGCGTGAGCTACAAGCCCGACTCCGAAGACGCCGCCATCGAACAACCCACGATAGCCCTCTTCGCCGAATTGGGATGGGAGACGCTGAACCGCTACAACGAAACTTTCGGCCCACTCTCCCTGCTTGGCCGGCAAACGATGTCCGACGTTGTTCTGCCGAATCGCGTCAGCGCCGCCATTGAAAAGCTGAATCCGGGCGTCTCGCCTAATGCCATCGAGATCGCCATCCAGGAGCTGACCAAAGATCGCGGCGCCATGAGTCCCGCCAGGGCGAACCAATCCGTCTACCGCATCCTCAAAGACGGCGTCAAAGTCGCCTACAAGAAAGGAGACGACCAGGAAGAAGCAGTCGAGATCGTCAACCTCATCGACTGGCTCGAACCGGAAAACAACGATTTCCTCCTCGCCTCGCAGTTCTGGATTTCCGGCGACTATGGCAAGAAGCGTGCCGATCTTGTCGGCTTCGTCAACGGAATCCCGCTCGTATTCATTGAACTCAAGGCGTCACACAGGAAGCTCGAGCTGGCCTACGAAAAAAATCTCTCCGACTACAAGGACACCATTCCGCAGGTGTTCTGGTATAACGGCATCGTCATTCTGTCGAACGGCTCCAAGGCCAGAATCGGCAGCATGACAGCCGGCATCGAGCATTTTGCCGAATGGAAGAAAATCGACGACGAAAAAGAGCCCGGCATCGTCAGCCTGGAGACTTTGATTCGCGGCGTCTGCGACAAGCACAGACTTCTCGACCTCGTTGAGAATTTCACCCTCTTTGACGAGCGCAAGGGCGAACTCACCAAGCTCGTCGCCAAGAACCATCAGTTCCTCGGCGTCAACAACGCCATCGCCGCCGTCGACCATATCCAACAGAACCACGGCAAACTCGGCGTCTTTTGGCACACCCAGGGCAGCGGCAAAAGCTATTCCATGGTCTTCTTCTCGCAAAAGGTGCTGCGTACCATCCCCGGCAACTGGACCTTCTTGATCGTCACCGACCGCGAAGACCTCGACGGCCAAATCTACCGCAACTTCGCCAACACCGGAGCCCTGCTGGAAGACGAAAAGCGCGTTCGGGCCGACAGCGGCGAAGGCCTGAAGCGGATGCTGAACCAGGAAGACCATCGCTACGTTTTCACGCTGATTCAGAAGTTCCGCACCGAGCACGGCGAACGCTACCCGGTGCTCTCCACCCGATCCGACATCGTCGTAATCACCGACGAGGCCCACCGCAGCCAATACGACGTTTTCGCCGCCAACATGCGCAGCGCCCTTCCGAACGCCGCATTCATCGGCTTCACCGGAACGCCGCTCATGGCCGGCGAAGAACTCACCAAGGATGTCTTCGGAGACTACGTTTCCGTCTACAACTTCAAGGAATCCGTGGACGACGTGAACACGGTTCCGCTCTACTACGAGAACCGCATCCCGGAACTTCAACTCACCAATGACAACCTCACCGAAGAAATTGCCGAGATCTGCGACTGGGCCGATCTGGACGACGATCAGGAACGCAAACTCGAACGCGAGTTCGCCCGCGAATACCATCTCATCACCCGCCAAGACCGCCTCGAACGCATCGGGGAAGACATCGTGTTTCACTTCATGGGCCGGGGCGTCCTTGCCAAAGCTATGGTCATCTCCATCGACAAGGCAACGGCGGTGCGTACCTTCGACAAGGTTCAAAAACACTGGAAGATCGCTATTTCGAGGCTCCGGAAAGAACTTGCCGCCGCCGATCCCATGGACAGGCCGGAACTTGAAGAACGCTTGAAGTTTTTCGAGGAAACCGGCATGGCGGTAGTCGTCTCTCAGCAGCAGAATGAGATCGAAGAGTTCAAGAAGAAAGGTCTCGACATCGCCACGCACCGGAAGCGCATGGCGACCGAAGACCTCGAAACCAGGTTCAAGAACGCCGACGACCCGCTCCGCATCGTGTTCGTGTGCGCCATGTGGATCACCGGGTTCGACGTGCCGTCGTGCTCCACCATCTACCTCGACAAGCCCATGAAGAATCACACGCTCATGCAAACCATCGCACGGGCAAACCGGGTGTGGCGGGACAAACAGAACGGCTTGATCGTCGACTACGTTGGCGTTTTCCGCAATCTCCAGAAAGCGCTCGCCATCTACGGCGCAGCGCAGGACGGCGACATCGCCGGCGACGCGCCCATCCACGACAAGAGCGAACTGGTTCGTCAACTCCGGGAAGCGATTTCCACCGCCACGGCATTCTGCCTGGAACGGAAGATTGACCCGGCCAAGATTCGGGACGCCAGAGGTTTCGAGCGGGAGAAGCTGAAGGAGGACGCCGTCGCCGCCTTGGTCGTGAACGATGAGACACGGCGGCAATATCTCAATCTGGCGGCCGCGGTCAACGCGCTCTTCAAATCGCTCTTGCCCGATGCCGCCGCCGTCGAGTTCAGCCCCATCTGCAACGTGTTCAAGATTGTCGCCGAGAAGATCCGGTCGGAGCTTCCGGTTGTGGACATTTCGGCGGTTATGGGTGAAGTGGAAGCGTTGCTGAATAAGTCCATCGCAGCGGACGGGTATGTGATGCCGCCCGTTTCGAATGACCCGGCGCGCTACATCGACCTGAGCCAGATCGATTTCGAGGCGCTCAAAGACCAGTTCGAAAGGGGCCGCAAAGCCATCGAAGTTCAGAAGCTCCGGGCGAAGATCGCTATCAAGCTGGCACAGATGGTGAAATTGAACCGCACGCGGATCGATTTCCTTGAAGAGTTCCAGAAGATGATCGATGAATACAACGCCGGGTCGTCGAACGTTGAAATGTTCTTCGCCAAGCTGATGGCCTTCACGAAAAAGCTGAACGCCGAAGAAAAGCGTGGCATTGCGGAGCAACTGACTGAAGAAGAACTCGTGATCTTCGACCTGCTAACCAAACCCGACGTCAATCTGACGAAGCTGGAAACAGCAGAGGTCAAGAAGGTAGCGAAATCGCTGCTGGAAACGCTGAAGAAAGAGAAGCTGGTGCTTGACTGGCGGAAGCAGCAGACAACGCGGGCAATGGTGCGATACACAATCGAGACCTCGTTGGATCGGCTTCCAAGGGCCTACACCAAGGAACTTTACGAGCAGAAGTGCGACTCCGTCTATCGGCATATCTACGAGTCGTATCTGGGGCAGGGGAAGAGTCTTTACACACCGAGCTAATGGGCTCGAAGCGAGCACGGCGAAAGCTGCTGATTGTGGTCCATACTATTAGGGTAGAGCGGATTCAACTCACCAGCGCGCGCCCTCCAACCAATCATGAAAGACGCATCTCTGAAGAAACCACCTTCTAAGCGAACCGCGTCCGGAACCAGCCCGGAATACGATTTCTCCGGCGGCATCCGTGGCAAATACGTCGACCGATACCGCCGCGGGACCAATGTAGTGCTACTCGACCCCGAACTAACCGAAGCCTTCCCGGATTCAAAGTCGGTCAACGATGCCCTCCGCGCTCTTCTGGCCATCGCGACCCGCGCAGAGCCTCGCAAACGCTCGTGAGCGTTCCTGCCAATCTTGCGAACGGAGTACGACGGTAGTACAATGAGTCCAGGTACACCCGTGGCCGTCTCCACTCCCAATCAACCCCGCGACCGCCGCCTTCAGCTTCGTGCCACGGCTTCCGAAGAGACCCTCATCAAGGTCGCTGCCGAGCGCCAGGGCGTGAACGTCACCGATTTCATCATGCGTAGCGCCTGCGAGAGCGCCGAACAGGCTCTGTCCGACCAGACTCGATTCGTGCTCGACGGCAAACAATGGAAGGCGTTCATGGCAGCCCTCGACCGTCCGCCAAAGGTCAAGCCCCGGCTCCGCCGTTTGTTCACCGAACCACACATAGCCAAGCGCCGGTCATGAGTGGGGCTTCCAGGCCCGAATTCGAAATAGAGAAGCTACGCCGCGAGCACGACCTGACCCGGTTCGATTGCGGCAACGCAACGCTCAACACCTGGCTGCGAAAATATGCCTGGACGAACCAACAGGCCGACTCGGCTAAGACCTACGTCGCGTTGGCCGGGAATCTCGTCCTCGGCTATTATGCGCTGACCACCGGCTCCGTCCACAAACACGAGAGCCCGGAGCGCATTGCCAAGGGTCTGGCGAATCACCCGATCGGCGTCGTGCTTTTGGCCCGGCTGGCGATAGATCGGGATCAACAGGGTAAAGGCCTCGGCAAAGCGCTTCTATTCGACGCTTTGACGCGAATTGAGGAGGCTGCGGACATCGTCGCAGTCCGGGCAGTGATGGTGCACGCCATTGATGAGGCAGCTCGCCGATTCTACTCCCACTTCGAATTCGAGCCGTCTCCGATTGACCCGTTCCAGTTGTTGCTGCTGCTGAAAGACATCCGCAAGGCTCTTAATTGAAGCGCATTTATCTCGATTTCGTGTTCTCCCCCTGCTGTCGCGTTTGCACGAAGGCCCGCAGAACGTTGTTCATCAGGGTCTGGTAGCCCTTGCCGTTCGACCTGAACCATTGCAAAACATCGTGGTCGACGCGAATATTGATATGATCTTTCCGGGCAGGGATGCCTGCAACGCTGTTCGTCCAGTCCGGTTCATTCTGAGCGTCATCCACGTCGGCGCCGATCGAATCTTCTAATTTGGCGCCGGTCGCCGCATCGGCTTTATCCCAATTCGTCCGGTCATCACCCCGCGCAATCTTAGCCTTGATTTGTTTAGCCATATAGCGCACGGTATCGCTTTTCTTCCGCATCTCTCGCCCTCCTTGCCGTGATTATCCGCACGGCTCCACCGCGCCACATCCATATCACCGCGAAGATTTTGCCCTGATATACCCACAATTGTACCCACAACCAGGAGGGAGTCTCAGCCACCCGCGATCTCTGCAGCGCAATCACAGCACCCAACCCCCCTATAGTTCATGCCTTACGCTCCAAGTTCCCTCCCTCGACCCGCCTTCCTCGGAATCGCATAATTCCCGTTCACGGCATTCTTCACCAGTAGAATCAATAACTTACGCCAATTCCCGCAACCCGATGGTGTAACGTGGTAGTAGGAACCATGTCTCTAAACCGAACCTCACCCTCGCGAGCCACCGGCTCACACCCTCCGGCGCACCGCGCCACCCCGCGCACCCTCGCCATACCAAACGACCCCAGTCCCATTTCCGAACAGTCCCCCAGGTAACCCATGCCCCCACCCCCTCAACTCCCTTGGACCTCCGCCATCCGCATCGCCTGGCGCGAAATCCGCGCCGCCCGCACCCGCTTTCTCTTTGTCATCCTCGCCGTCGCGGTCGGCGTCGGCGCCCTCACCGGCGTCCGCGGTTTCAGCCGCTCCTTCCGCCACATGCTCCTCGCCCAAGCCCGCACCCTCATGGCCGGCGACCTCACCGTCCGCGTCTTCGCCCTCCCCACCCCCGATCAGGACGCCGCCCTCCAAGCCCTCGCTTCCCGCGGCGTCGAGCGTACCTGGATCACCGAGACCGTCACCATGGCCTCGTCCCCCACCGCGCCCGACCCCGTCCTCATCTCCGTCAAGGCCGTCGACCCCGCCGCCTACCCCTACTACGGCAGTATTCTCCTCTCGCCGCCCCAGCCCTTCCGCCAGGCGCTCACCCCCACCGCCGTCGTCGTTTCCGAAGACTTGCTCCTCCGCCTCGATACCCAGCCCGGCGCCACCCTCCGCATCGGCGGGCAAGACTTCCGCATCGCCGCTTCCCTCGTCTCCGAGCCCGACCGCATGACCGGCAGCCTCAACGTCGGCCCGCGCGTCATGATCAGCCGCGAGGGTCTCGAACGCACCGGCCTCATCGCCCTCGGCAGCCGCGCCTCCGAGCGCTATCTCTTCAGGCTCCCGCCCGCCGGCGGCCCCACCGTCGCCGAGACCCGCGCCCTGCTCAAAGCCGCCTTCCCCGAAGCCACCATCGCCGATTTCACCGAGACCCACCCCATCATCACCCGCGGACTCGACCGCTCCACCACCTTCCTCAGCCTCATCGGACTCATCGCGCTCGTCATCGGCGCCATGGGTGTCGCCAGCGCCATGCACGGCCACCTCCAGCAGAAGCTCGATTCCATCGCCGTCATGAAGTGCATCGGCGCGCGCTCCGCTCAAGTGGTCCGCATTTACACCGCGCAGACGCTCATGCTCGGTCTCTCCGGCGGAATCCTCGGAGCCGTCTTCGGAATCGCCGTCGCCGCCGCTTTCCCCCGCTTGATCGCCAACTATTTCGCGCTGAACGGCGCCGGCGCCGCTGGTGTTTGGGGCGCATTGAACGCCTGGCCCGCCCTCCAAGGCATCGCCATCGCCTGCCTGGTCACTCTGCTCTTCACCGTGCCGCCGCTCCTCGGCATCCGCAACGTCCGCCCCGCGCAAGTCTTCCGCCGCGATATGGAAAGCGTCAAACGCGATCGTCTCCCCATGCTCCTCGCAGGTCTCGCGATCCTATTCGGCGCCGCCGCCGTAGCCGCCAGCGTCACCGAAGGGTCTTGGCGCGACGCCCTCCGCACCGGCGCCATCTTCGCCATCGGCCTAGCCATCGGCCTTGCCCTCCTGGCCCTAACCGGCTGGCTCTTAATCGCCCTGGTGGCGCGGGCCCATGGCCTGCGTGCCTTACCCGCCACCATCCGTCACGGCATCGCCAATCTCCACCGCCCCGGCAGCCAGACTCAATCTGCCGTAGTCGCGCTAGGCGTCGGCGTCATGTTCACGCTCACCGTTTTCCTAGTCCAGAGCGCGCTCATCAATCAGATCCGGAGCAGCGCTCCACCCGGCGCCCCCAACGTCTTCTTGCTGGATATTCCCGGCCCGCAGCGTGACGCAGTAGTCACCCTCATCGCACAGCAGCCCGGCATAGTCGCCACCCCCGAAGTCGCCAACGCCGTTGCCAGCCGCATCGTCGCCATCAACGGCACGCCCGTTGAAAAGCTGCCGCTGCGCGATTTCAACCGCCGCTTTATCCGCACCCGCATGGTCACCGAAGTTGCCGCCAAACCGCCCGATACCGACATCCTCCGCGGCGCTTGGTGGCTTCCCGCCGACCCCACCCCGCAAGTCTGCGTCGCCGAAGAAGCCGCCGCCATCCTCAAGTTGAAGCCCGGCGACGTCGTCGAATGGGACATCTGGCGCAATTCCATCCGGACCCGCGTCGCCTGCATTGAGCGCACCGAATCCATCCGCATGGCCGCGCGTTTTGAGTTCCTCTTCAGCCCCGGCCAGCTCGCCGCATTCCCCGCCGTCTACTACGGAACCGCCCGCGTGCGCCCCACCAGTGTCGCCGCGCTCCAGCGCGTCATGTACCGCCAATTCCCCACCGTCACGGTCGTCAACGTCGCCGATGTCATGCAGATTGTCGAAGACGTAGTACAGCGCATCGCCATCATCGTCCGCTTTATTTCCGCCTTCACCATCCTCGCCGGCGCCATTATGGTGGCGTCCAGCGTTGCCGGTTCGCGTTTCCGCCGCATGCACGAAGTGGTTGTATTAAAAACCCTCGGCGCCACTCGCCGCCGCATCGCGTGGATTTTCTCCGTCGAATTCCTCGCTCTCGGCGCCGTCGCCGGCATCATGGGCGCGCTGCTGGCCTCGGGCTTCGCCGCGCTAATTCTCAAGCGCCTGCTCGAAATCGATTTCCACTTCGACCCCGCCACGACCGCGCTCGCCATAGCCGCGGCCGCCACAGTCGCCACCGCCGCCGGATGGCTCGCCAGCTTCCGCGTCTTAGGCCGAAAGCCCCTGGAGATCCTCCGTGAGTAGGTCGGACCTCCTGGTCCGACCGCTCTTCGCCACGCCGAAATCATCAGCCCGCGTTGTGGGGCAGCCAATCTTGGCTGCAGCCGGCTTTCAGCCGGCTCTCGCCGCCTGCGCCCGTCGGCTTCTGCCGCAAGAGACG
>PLDF01000110.1 GCA_003135055.1 Bryobacterales bacterium
CACTGCCGTGGTCGAGGCAGACCCAGGCCAACTGGATCAGATTGTCGTCAACCTCGCCGTGAACGCCCGCGACGCCATGCCTCGCGGCGGAAAGTTTATTCTCGAGACGGGCACGGTGCGATTTGACGAAGCTTTCGCCGACCGCTCCACGCTGAGCGTTGACCCAGATCAGGTTCAGGTGACAATAGAGGATTCCGGGGTAGGCGTGGACCCGAGCACGATGGCACGGATCTTTGAGCCCTTTTTCACCACCAAATCCGGCGGCATGGGCATGGGGCTGTCGATTAGCCGCTCCATCCTTCAAAATCATGGCGGACGGCTGTGGGCCACGCTCAATAACGGCCCGGGGACAAGTTTCCACTTTACTCTTCCGAAGTACCACGCAGGAGCATTAGATGCGCGAATTGCCGGGGTCTGATGGAATTGTTGCGATTGTGGACGACGACCCCTCGGTTCGGCGGGGTCTCGAACGGCTGATCCGGTCACTGGGGTGGAAGGCCGAGACTTTCGCCTCCGCACAGGAATTCCTGGCGCGCCCTCGGACTGATGCGCCAAGTTGTCTGGTGTTGGACTTGCAACTGCCCGATCTGAGCGGGCTCGACCTGCAGAAGCGGATGGCCGAGGCCGGATTGGAGACCCCCATCGTCTTCCTTACGGGCCATGGCAATATCTCGACGTCCGTGCAGGCTATGAAGGCGGGGGCGATTGAATTTCTGACCAAGCCGGTCGAAGAGCAGGACCTCCTGAGAGCAATTCAGGAGGCCGTCGAACGCGATCGGCGCACTCGAAAGCAGCAAGGGCACCTGCGTGAGTTGCGAGAACGGTTCGAGTCGCTGACCGCGCGTGAGCAGGAAGTCATGCGACAGGTGATATCTGGCCTTTTGAATAAGCAAATTGCAGCCGAACTGAAAATAACTGAGGACACGGTCAAGTTTCATCGCAGGCACATCATTCGCAAAATGCGGGCCGATTCTTTGGCCGATCTGGTGAGGATGGCGGAGAACCTGGGGATCCGCTCGCACAGGCGGTCCTGAAACACCACCTCCAGATCCACCACTAAGGTGTAGTAGATTCTTTCTCTCCGCCCCTGCTATTAATCAGTGGAAGCCTCATGGTGCCCCTTATTTCAGTAGTGGATGATGATATCTCGGTCCGCACATCGCTGGACAGGCTGATCCGGTCCGTCCGCCTGGAGGTAACAGTCTTCGCCTCGGCGGAAGAGTTCTTAAACTCGAACCATCCTCGCAAAGCAGACTGCCTCATATTAGACGTGCGCCTGCCAGGGATGAGCGGTATCGAACTCCACCGTCATTTGCTGGCCCGCGCGTTTAACGTACCCGTTATCTTTATTACGGCCCATGCATCCGACGACCGCGCGAGGTCAGAAGCCGCCTCGGATTGGACGGTCGCTTACTTTACTAAACCCTTCAGCGGAGACGAATTACTCGATGCCGTAAATGCGGCGTTGAAATGGAAACCTGACGACTAAGAAACAAAATTGGCCGAGGAGATCCCATGAGTGATACAGGAGCTTTGGTTTACGTGGTGGATGACGACCTATCCGCCCGGGAAGGCGTCGCGCGACTAATTCGCTCCGCCGGAGTGATGACGAAGACCTTTGCGTCAGGGGAGGAGTTCCTGGCCGCCTCGCGGCCCAAGACGCCGAGTTGCCTGGTGCTGGACGTGAATCTCCCCGGTGTAAGCGGGCTTGACGTGCAACAGGAGCTTGCCAAATCTGGCCCTCAGCTCCCCATCGTCTTCCTTACAGGGCACGGCGACATCCCAATGACTGTGCGCGCAGTTCGAGCAGGTGCCGCCGAGTTTTTGACAAAACCCGTCGACGACGAAGCCCTGTTGAGCGCCATCCAGCGGTGTATCACCTCGTATGTGGAGGAAGAGATCCAGTCCGCTGAGAACATCGGAAACGACGAAGTTTCTGAGGAGCAGCAGAAGCTCACGTTGGAAAAGCTCTATCTGGAAGACGAGATCCGCCTCGATCACAATATCGGGAATATGGTGGGGCAGGGACTGGCTTTCAAATCCATCCTGAGAAGCGTTCAGATCGTTGCGCCAACCGATTCGACCGTTCTCATTCTAGGGGAGACGGGAACGGGAAAGGAACTCGTCGCACGGGCGCTTCACGAACTGAGCGCGCGCAGGAAGGGCAGTTTCGTCTTATAGAGGGAGCCCCCGATCGTGGTGTTCGGCATCGGGAACAGATTGAGAATTGCCTGCGATCCAGGATAGAAACAGCTTTTGGGGATCACATTGCCCGGGAATGGATTGGGCGTCCCCGAACTGTTGCCGCCCAGGCAATTGCCGCTATCGCGGACGATGATGGGTTGCCCATTACCGTTGACCGACTGGGAGAAGTCTCCGTTGCGCTCGAGCGCCGTGGGCATCTCCACGTTGTTAGCGCTGGCCTGCGGAGTCAATTGCTTGTACCACTCTTCGTTGTAAAAAAAGAATAGTTTATTCCTGGATCGATTAATCCCGCCAAGAAACTTGGGCAGCACAATTGGCCCGCTGACATCGAAGCCATAATAGTTATAACGGTAGAGAGAGCGCGGGTGGCCCTGGGCGTTATTGAAGAAGCTATTGGCATTCAGGCTGTCATGTCGGTGAAACCATCTCAAGTCGACGTGAAAATCCTTAGTGCCGTTCTTGGTGGTAATGGTAACGATGCCGCCGGCGGCCTTGCCGTATTCGGCCTGATAGTTCGACGTCAGGATGTTGATTTCACCGACGGCGTCCGGGTTAATCGTAACCTGCTGCGCCTGTTGATCGGTGCGTGTGATCGACGATCCGTCGACCGACATATCCTTCATGGTGACCCGCATGCCGTTGATCTGATAGTTTCCGATGGCGCTCAAGTTGCTGACTTCGGCGGCTCCGCCCGGCATCGCGACTCCAGGCACCAACTTCGCCAGATCATTAATATTGCGCCCGTTCAGCGCTATGTCGCGCAATTGCAAGTTAGTGACGGCCTCGGATCTTTCGCCCGATTGGGTCTGCATCTCCAACTGGCCGGCATCTTCTGCAACAGTGATGGTCTCGGTCGGCGCTCCTACCTGCAAGGTCAGCTCGCCAAGACCCAGCCGATCTTGCGGATCTATCACAACGCCGCTGCGGATCAGTTTCTTGAAGCCAGCCTTCTCGATCGACACATCATAAACGCCCTGTTCGATATCGGGCGCGACGAAGATTCCAGCGTCGTTGGTGTCTACCGTCCGGGTCCCCTTGGTAGCTTGATTGGTTATGGTGACCTTAGCGCTCGGCACCGATGCCCCTGTAGGGTCCTTTACCGTTCCGGATACGGTGGCGGAAGTACTTTGAGCGTGGGCTCGTCCAGCCACGAAAAGAAAGGCGGAGGCCATTATCATGGCCATCACCACCGTACTACGCATGCGACTTAGCATTGTGTCTCCTCTGTCTCCTTGATCGATCCCGCCTAAGATAACGGGCGAATCCAAATATTACGGAACTGCATAAAGGTCTCTTTAACGTCGGGGTGGTAGTGATCTTGCAGCATTAGCGGACCATCCTCGCAAGGGTCGGTGTCGTCGCTGCTGGTGGTACGGCCCTTGACGGTTACGTTGTCCTGCACTAGCACGCCGTTGTACAGTACAGTGACTGTTCCCGGGGTTGCGAGTTTTCTATCGGCGCCACACTTCGGCGCATGAAATACGATGTCGTAGGTCTGCCACTCTTTTGGTGGACGCGATACATTCACCAGGGGCGCGTACTGCCCGTAGAGCGACCCGGCGGATCCATTCGAGTAAGTGGGATTGTTGAATGAGTCCAAAATCTGGATCTCATAACGGCCCTGCAGGTAGACGCCGCTGTTGGCGCGCGCCTGGCCGTGTGCGTCGGGCATGTAAGGGACGGCGAATTCCACGTGAATTTGCGCGCTTCCGAACCTTCGCTTCGTGTAGAGGTTGCCGGTGCCGCTCTTACACGTCAGGATGCCGTCCACTATGGGCCACGCTCCTGCTCTACCGTCCTTATATTGCCACTGGGAAATATCCTTTCCGTCAAACAGAACAATTGCGTCCGAGGGGGGCTGTCCTGGGAACGTTGCGGGAACGACCGGCGTGGGTTGGGGACCATCTCCTGCGTGCTGCGCCAGCAACGCGGCGCACAGCAGCGCCGCTCCTGCCAGCCTTTCGAGAGATTTCATCGCGCCGACCATGGTTTTTCCGTCGGCTTGATTGGTTTCATCTGCAGGTTGCGGAACCAGACTTCCGCGCCTTCGGCCTGCAGCATGATTCGGCCTCGGCTCACCGGCACGTATTGGATGGGATCGTCCGTCGAGGGTTGCTGGATGTCCCAGGCGCGCATCACCACTCGCCCGTTCACGATGTGAGTGGCTTTATCGGCGTCGAGCACCAACTCCAACACGTTCCAGCCGTTGCGGTCTTCGAAATCGCCGAACTTGATGATGCGGCCGCGGTTCTGCGTTTTCAGCGGACCGGAGAGGACATACATGGGCAGCCCTTCGGTTTCGATCTTAGTGGTAATGCGGGAGCCGTCCAGCAGCCAGAGATCGCCCACGTCTGTTTCCTGAATCTGGAACTCGAGGGCGCGCGGCCAGATCTTGTCGGGACCGTTAAAGAAATAGAGCAACCCGCTGTCCCGCTTGTTCTCATTATTGGGAACGAACCGCTTGGCGCCCCACTTGAATTCGACGCGGATGCGGCAGTTGAAGAATTCGCGCTCGCTCGCGAGATAGCCGAATTCCTGCCTCTCGTCGCTCTCCGGGATGTCCAGAATATGGATCATTCCGTTTTCCATCTTGAATACCTTCTTCGGATCGGAGTTTTTGCCGGTGGATGGAAGAAACGTGTACCATCCATCAAAGTTCCTGCCGTTGAACAGCGATATCCAGCCATCCGAATCAGGCAGGGGCTGCGCGGACAACAGGGAGGCGCCGATGACGAAGCAAACGGTGGTCGCTAATCTCACAAGGTGAGATATTATACCGGGACGGATTTCCTGTCATTGCACGGAGGCGTAGAGGAGACTATGCGAATGTCATAGTACCCGGTATGCATTCGACGAGGTTGATTGCCGGCGCCGTCATCGGTACGATTGGAGGGATCATTCGCGGGATGCTGCAGGGACTTCTCAATTGGCGATGGATGGCGACTGGGCTGCTTGCTTTGGCAGCCGGCAATCTTTGTGCTGCGCCGCGAGTCGCCTCCGCTTTTCATCGGGAGGACATGAACTACGGTGTCGACTTCTGGCGGGAGCCGGAAGGGTTCGCCCAATCTCGCGTCAGAGCCATTGTGCAGACCAGGGATGGCTATATTTGGCTCGGGACCGATGGCGGATTGGTACGCTTTAACGGCGAGAGCTTCACCGCGTTCACGGTCCAGAGCGGCGCGCTGAAGGACAACGAGGTCTGGGCGCTGCAGGAAGACGACGAGGGCGGCTTGTGGATCGGTACCTACGGCGGCGGCCTCACGCTCTTCAAGGAAGGACGCTTCCGAACGTTCACGACATCGGACGGGCTTCCGGATGACGTGGTCATGGCGCTGGCCAGCGACCACCAAGGCAATATCTGGATGATTACGCCGCAAGGTCTGGGCCGCGAATTCCGTGGCGTCTTCGCTCGTATCTCTTCGGAGAGCGTTGATGTTCGCGTCACGGCCGTATGCGCCTCATCGACTGAAGGAGTGGTGGCGGCGACGCGCAAGGGGGTTTATCGCGTGACGGGCAGCAGGCTGGATTCGCTTCCGATGGCGCCTGCTCCGCCTAGCGCCCAGCCGGGGAACCTGCTGTGCGGCAGCGACGGCTCAGTATGGATTGGCTACAGCAACGATCTTATTGAACAGCGCCGAGGCGGTTTTTCTGCAACCTTCGGACATGCGCGCAACGCGGGAGGTCATACCAGCCGCCTCTACGAAGATCCGAGAGGCGGAATTTGGGCCATACAAGGAAAACGGATTACCAAACTGGAGAAGGGCAGTTTCGAGACGGTTCCGGTAGAGGGCGAGGCCGGCGGACTGGCCAACGTCTACACCTTGTGCATGGATCGCGAAGGCGGCGTCTGGGTCGGGCTGCAGTCGAACGGTCTGGCGCGGCTGCGGACGCGGCAACTGTCCACGGTCTCCATCGAAGATGGGTTGCCCGATGATCGCACCCGCGCCGTGTTTGAAGACAGCCGCGGCGATATCTGGATTGGTACGGCCGATGGGCTGGCTCGGCACCATGACGGTCACTTCACAAACTGGACCGAGGCGAACGGCTCGCGGCTGGGCGACGTACGCTCGATCGCCGAGGATTCCAGCGGCCAGATCTGGGTTTCGGCGGGCAAGGAGCTCATGGTCATTGCGGGCGGACGTCTTGTGCCGGCGCCCGGTTGGACCGCAGCGGCCGAAATCGAAGTGCTCTACAAGGATGCGGAAGGACGCTTGTGGATCGGCACGGACGGCGCGGGCCTTTTCGACTACTCCGGCGGGGCGTTTCGAAATTACCGGACGGAGAACGGATTGGGTAGCAATCAAGTGCGCGCCATTATGGGCGACCGAACCGGCGCGCTGTGGATCAGCACGTTCGGCAGTGGACTGAGCAAATATTCGAACGGCAAATTCAGTATCGTCACTACCAGCAGCGGGCTTGCCGGCAACCGTGTAGTTGCCATGCATGAGGATGAGGAGGGCGCTCTCTGGTTCGCCACCCGGCGTGGCCTTTCGAGGCTCAAAGACGGGAAATTCTTCACCTGGACCTCGGAGTCCGGCCTGCTATCGGATTTTGTCTATGCCGTGGTGGATGACGGCCACGGCAACTTCTGGTTCAGTTCCGCCCAGGGCCTCTTCAAAGTCAGCAAACAGGAGCTTCGAGGCTTTGCCGGCGGCCAGGTTAAGAAGGTCACTTCGGTTGCATACGGCGAGAGAGATGGTATGAAGACCAGGGCAGGAAACCTGGGAAACCAGCCAGTGGCGTTGAAAACCGCCGACGGCCAACTGCTGTTCACTTCCATGAAAGGGCTAGTGGTGGTTGAGCCTGACAGGATCGTTCCCAACACCACCTACGTGGCGCCGGTTTATATCGAAAAAGTCATCGTCAATAAGAAGGAGCAGCCGCCGGACCGCTACGCTCAATTACCGGCGGGCGGCGGCGAGATCGAAATTCATTACGCCGCCTTGAGCTATTCCGCTCCAGAAAAGGTGCGGTTCCGATACAGACTCGAAGGCTTCGATCCGGACTGGATCGACGCGGCGGGCAGACGCTTTACCTATTACGCCAATCTGAGCCCGGGCGGCTACCGGTTCCGCGTGGTGGCCGGCAAGGTGGATGGGGCTTGGAACGAAGCCGGCGCAACTTTTTCGTTTTATCTCAAGCCGCCATTCTATCGGACATGGCTGTTCGGCGGCCTCGTGATGTTTTCCGTGACTCTGCTCGCGGCGGCGCTGTACTGGCTCCGCATGCGCGGCTTACGGGCGAGATATTCCGCCGTGCTTGCCGAACGCAACCGTATCTCGAGGGATATCCACGACACGCTGTCGCAAAATCTGGCTGGGATCGCGCTGCAGTTGGATGCCGTCCACATGCACTTGCCGGACGTGCAGAGCGATCTGCGAGAACGCCTCGACGAAGCATGTAACCTGACGAGATACAGTCTCGCCGAAGCGCGGCGGGCGATCGCCGACCTTCGCTCGGACGAATTGGAGTGTCCGGAACTGGCCGCGGCCCTGCCCGAAATCGCCCAGCGTCTGGCGGCCGCCCTACAGACCCGGATCGAGGTGATCGGCGCACCGCGGAAGCTGAATCCTGCGATGGAAAGAAATCTTCTGCGCATCTTTCAGGAGGCGCTCACCAATGCCGTAAAGCACGCTCATGCCCGGAGTGTCGATGTGGAACTGAAATTCGCGCCGCACTGTCTCGCGTTGCGAATACGCGACGACGGCCGCGGGTTCGATCCGGAAAGTCTGAATCCGGCGGGAAGCGGGCATTACGGATTGATCGGGATGCGCGAGCGCGCGGAGAGGATCGGCGGCCACCTAACGCTGAACAGCAGACCGGGTGAAGGTACCGAACTGCTGGTGGAAGTGCCGATTTAGAGGAGCCATGAGCGATCCCAACAACGAAGGCCGGATTCGCACCATGATCGTGGAGGACCATTTTGTGGTGCGCGTCGGCCTCGCAGCCATCATCAACAGTCAACCCGATATGGTGAACGTGGTCGAAACCAGCAACGGGCGGCAAGCGGTGGAACTGTTCGAGAAGTACCAGCCGGATGTCACCCTGATGGACCTGCGGCTCCCCGGCTTAAGCGGGATTGAAGCCATCACGGCGATTTTGGGAAAGTTCTCGCGGGCGCGGATCATCGTATTGTCGTCGTTCGGTGGGACCGAGAACGTGTTCCGGGCTTTCCAGGCCGGCGCCCGTTCGTACTTTCTGAAAGACGTGAAAGGCCGCGAACTGGTGGAGGCGATCCGGGCCGTACACGCGGGTCAAAGACCGCTTCCCAAGGAAGTGGCCTCATGCCTGGCGGAAAGGATTCCCTGTCCGGAACTCAGCCCGCGCGAGTTGGAGATCCTCAAGCTGATCGCGAACGGAGAATCTAACAAAGAGATCGCGGTTCGGCTGGCAATCAGCGAGGGAACCGTTCGGGTGCACGCCAGCAACGTCTTCGTCAAGCTTGGCTGCAGCGACCGCGCCCAGGCTGTTGCAGTCGCCTTCCACCGCGGCATTATCGCCATTGAGTAATCGGAACAGGCAACCCAAAGAAATTTGAACCAATTGGCACTAAACTAAGATCCACCGCAATAAAACGCAACCAGGGAGCCCGTATGCACTTTCGCCATATTCATACCGTCGCCTGTCTCGCCGCCCTATTCTGCGTCGCGCCTGCCATAGCGCAAATGGGTCGCACGTGGCCATCCGAAAAGAAGATCGTCCCCGACCCCGTCACCGGCCTTCCCCTCACCTTCCTCACCAGCTCCGATGTCTATCACCAGTCGAAGATCTACCAGACCCATCGACAGTGGACCTCTGACGGCAAGTGGCTCATCTTCCGCGGCCAGCGCGAAACCGGCTCGCAGGCCATGGCCGTCAACGAAGAGACCGGACAAATCGTTCAGGTCACCGAAAACGGCTTCTCCGGAATGCTTTGTCTTAGCAACATGTCCATGAAGCTCTACGTCCTCTCCGGCGGCGGTGGCAGAGGCCAGGCGCCCGGGCCGAGGCAGATCCTCGAAATCGATCTCGCGAAGTTATTCGCCGATGTCGCGGCGAAGTCCGTCAAGCCTGCCGCAAACTATACGCGCGTCTGCGGAGCCATCCCGGCCACTCTCGAAACCGACGGCAACATGGGCCTTGACGCCAACGTGACTTCATGTATTTCAGCGTCAAAGGTCCCGAAACCGCGCAACTCTCGCCCGGCCTGACGTTTCAACCCGGCTTCGGCCCGCGCTTCAAAGCCGGAACCAGCGGCCTACGCGCCATGAATCTCAAGACCGGTGAAATCAAGTTCATCGTCAACGTCGGCTTCACCATCGGCCACGTGCAATCCAATCCGTGGAACCCCGGCGAGATCGTCTTTGCCTGGGAAACCGGCGGCAAAGCTCCGCAGCGCACTTGGTATATCAAATCCGATGGCTCCGGTCTTCGGCCGCTCTACCCGGAAGCGCCCTACGAGTGGATCACCCACGAAGCCGTCATTAATAAAGATGAGGCCGTAATCGCCATCCTCGGCCACCGCTCCATCTCAAGCGCCACGCCCGAATCGGATTGGGGTATCTCTGGAACCTACGAGCACCCCACCGGCGTCGCCATCGTCAACCTGCACACCCGCGAAATGCGCATCGTCGGCCAAGTGCCAGCGTGGTCCAAAGGGCGCTCCGATTGGCACGTTGCCGGCTCCGAAGACGGCCGCTGGGCGGCGTCCGACGATTTCCAGTATGAGGTCTGGCTCTACGACCGCCACTCCGGCGAGGTGAACTTACTTGCCGGCCCGCAAAAGACCGGCGCCGATCACATCCACCCGACCTTTAACCGTGATGGCTCTAAGATCGAGATTCAGTCGGCGCTAATCTCCAAGGACGATCGCTCGCTGAATATCTGCATTGTCCCGGTGCCCAAGACATTCTTGAATCGCACTTACTCGATAAAGACACCGGAGTAATCGAGCTACTCCACCGGGGACGCGGTCATCGGCTCACTTACTTCACCAGTCCCTCCGCCGCCGCTTCTTCAAACGCAATCCGGACATCCGAATTGTCCGGATTCCCCTTTCCATCCCGCTGGAACATAACAATCCAGATCAAATTCTTCACCGGATCCGCCCAGCTCTGCGTACTGAACGCGCCGCCATGTCCAAACGATCCAGCCGACAGCACGCTGTTCGCCGCCATCTTGGACGGATCTTCCACCACGCAGAACCCCAATCCCCACGGCATCCCTGGACGCGCAATCAAATCGCCCGTCTGCTTTCGCGTCATCTCCGCTACAGTCTCCGTCTTGAGGATTCTCTTGCCATTCCACTCGCCCCGATGCAGCATCATTTGATAAAGCCGTGCCATATCCCCGGCCGTCGAGAACAACCCGGCCCCGCCGAGTGGAGGCCGCGCCCTATCTGTCACCTCAGTCTTATAGAGGTACGGGATAGCCGTCTCTTCCAACTTACCCGTCTGCGCATTCCACTTATACGGATGCGCCCACGGCGCTTCCTTCTTCGGCGAGATCCAGAAGGTCGTGTCCTTCATTCCCAGTGGATCGAACACCCGCTTCCGCAGAAAGCGGTCGAACGGCATCCCGCTCGCCACCTCCACCACGCGGCCCAACGTATCCAACCCCGCCGTCGAATACGCCCAGCGGGTTCCCGGTTGAAAAAGCAGCGGCTGCTTCGCCAGCATCTGCGCCGTCTCCGCCAGCGTCCAATGCGGCTCCCGCAATGTCATCTCGCCCATGCCACTCGTATGGGTCGCCAAATCCCGCAGGGTAATCGGCCGAGTTGGAGTCACTAACTGCCCGGCCGCACTTACCCTCACGCCCGCGAACTCCGGCACATACTTAGCCACCGGATCGTCGAACCGCAGTTTTCCGTCGTCCGCCAAAATCGCCAGCGCGACGACCGTGATCGGCTTGCTCATTGACGCGATCCAGAAAATATCATCCGTCCGCGTCTTCCGGTCCTTCGCCACATCGGTCTTCCCCACCGCAGCCAGATGCAGCACCTTGTCCGAATCCGCGATCAGCGTCACAATCCCAGCCGCTTCGCCCTTATCCACAAACTCCTGCATCCGCGGCCCAATCGCCGCAAACCGGTCCGCCCCTTGCGCGCAGCACAAAACGATCAAAAACGTCGAAAACGGTCGCATAAGAATGCCAATCACTCTATCAAAATCAAGAAGGAAGGCGCCAGAAACAAAACACAAAACCGAATTGCTTCCCTCGCACTGCGGCCGCGGGTATCTGTCGATCAGTATGGAGTCCGCCATCAAACTATCTCTTCTACCCTTGGTCGGAAGATCCCGGCTGTCCCAAAACCCTGGCAGCAAATGGCCATTCCCTCGCTCCGTGAAGTCGCCGCCAACTTCAAAGCCTCGCCTCGCGAGTATATGCCTCTCCAGCCCTTTGCCAGTTAGAACGGCTGTGACCCGCAGAGGTTGTCCCGGAATTCCCGGGGCATCCATCCGCAGCGAACGGATCAACGCTTTGTTTGCCCGGCAAATAGTAGTCCGGCTCGGCAGTTGCTTTACCGCTGAATTTTGTACTGAAAATCGTCCACGTCCAGGTATCCCGTCTCGCCGAGGTCGTTGAAGGTGAAAATGCCGATTCGATCCCCGCGGTAAGACGCCCACGTGAGTTGATACGGCTCACCGAAGTCGGCAAATGTGACGCCATCGAGACTATACGAGAGCTGCGTCTTCCCGTCGAAATTCCAAGTCGAACGCAACCAGAGTGCTGCCTGAGAGATTCTCGCACCGGACGAGATGCGTCCATCCCGGTTCATCGTGATTGTTCGCATGTTTCCGTTCTGCCGCACCCCGAAGGTGCAATACGTCTTGGCGAAATGAGCGATCCCCGCCCATTCACCATCTGCCATGCCGGCAAGATCGAGCTTGACGGTCACCTCGTTGCGTTTCGTACGCAGGGATCGCTGCGTAAGAACATTGCCCACTGTTTGGAAATCGCCGGCTCGGAGAGGACGGAATGCTTGCAAACGCAGGAACCCGCGGTGCGCGGACAGCGACCACTTGTCGGAACGGGGCTGGTAGCGCCACTCCCAGGCCGGCTTCAAAGTGCGCCCGCTGAAATCGTCACTGACGGCCAGGGAGGTAGAGGGTAATCCGCCGATGGGTTTCGTGCCGCCCCAGACCATGTTGCCAATGCCGTCGGGTCCCGCCGCGCCGATAATGGGCCAACGGTCGATCCACATTACCGGCAACAACACGCCGGCACGTCCTTCCCAGTCGCCGGTCCCTTGGTGGCTGATGAAATACCATGGGCCCGACGGCAATTGAATCAGTCCTCCCTGATTCGGCTCTTTGTCCACTTTGCGATTCACGTGAATGAGTTGCCGGGTTTCCCAAGGCCCATTCAGACTTCGGGCCCGGTTGATCATGGCGACCCGTCCCTCGGGTCTCACCTCGCTGAAGTAGTGGTAGTAGATGCCGTCAATCTTATAGAGCTTGTTGGCTTCGCTCCCCCTGGATTGATGGATAATCCTGTCGGGCTCCGGCAGAATTCGTTGACCATCGGAACTTAGTTGGAAGAGATGAATGTTGTAGTTTTTGCCATTCGACTGCTCCGTCGCGAAATGAGTCGCAACCAGGTAAGCCCTGCCGTCATCATCCCAAAAGGGGCAAGGGTCGTCCCATCCGGCGGAAGGCCCAAGCGCTTTCACGGGAGTCCACGGCCCGGCAGCGTGCGCGGCGGTGCTCATGAAGAATCCCTCGTCGGGAGTGCCGAAGTATACCCAGAACCTCGCCGCATGGTACCGAATGGAGCCGGCCCATATGCCGCGTCCGTTGCGGTTCATTTTGTCCCAATTCAATTCCGGAGCGATCCGCGTCAGGTCGTCTACCACGTGGCCGGCGATGCTCCAATTCACCAGGTCCTTGGAATGAAGCACCACTACACCGGGCGAGTACTGGAACGTGGATGAAATGGCGTAGTAATCTCTGCCGACCCGGATGGCATCCAGATCGCTGAAGTCGCCGGGGAGCACGGGATTGGCGTAGGTGCCATCGCCCTGATCGCCCCATCGGGAATCCTGACCGGAAGCGGCGGCCGCCGCCATCCACACAGCCAGAAACAGACGGGCAGGTGGCATGGTGATGTGAAGCCTCAACCTTCGCCAAAAACGGTGCAGGCCGTGGTCCATAAAATATCCCGCTGCGTTTCCTCCGCCACATCGAGATCCAGAATCTTGCCGATCTCCACCCCCGTATTCTCCGGCAAATCCGAGCCGGCCATCAGACGGAAGGAGGGTACCTGGGATAAAACTCGAAGCACGTGACTGGGCATCAGGGTTGAAAGTTCCAGATAGATATTCGGGCAAAACAGCGCTGCCACAATTGCGTCCTGCAGGAATAACCCTCCTCCTCCACAATGGGCCAGCACGATCTTGAGCTCGGGGTATTTGCGCGCGGCCGGCATGAACGCCGAAGGCAGCGCGTACGGTATGCCGTTGCCCGTGTGGCACACCATCGCCATTCCATTCTCAAGCGCTGCCTCAAAGATGAACTGGCTTTCGGCCAACGAAGCGTCGACCGGCTGGAACTGCGGTTGAATCTTGAGGGCCCTGAATCCATACATCTCGCGGCACCGCCGGACTTCCTGGCGAAATTCGGCTTCCCCGATGAAGGGATTCAGACACGCCGCCCCGACGAAACGGTTGGGGTGCTCTCGCACGGCGGTTCCGATCTCATCATGCGCCTGCCGGAAACAGCCGACCATCGGAAATGGAATCGCGAGCGCCCGGTCGATGCCATACCGATCCATTAGCGCGAGCATCGCGTCGGCGGTTTGCACGCGCCCGCTGTGGAGAGCCTTGCCTATATGGCAGTGAGCATCGAATATTGAGTATTCATCGCGCATTTTTATTGGCTCGCCCGTACAATCAGCAGAGCCGGCGCCGCGCCGAACGTCTTCGGCTTATTGAGAGTATAGACACCAGGCCCGGCAACCGCTACTTTTTCTCGTGCTCCCGTCCACGTATCGATCCATTCGCCGCTTCCACCCTTCTCGGCGCCCCGCAGGTTCACGATGACTTTTGTTGCTTCGGTGAAGAACGCGTACACACGCCCCGGCAAGGCCAAGCACGGTCCTCCCACCGCGAGATCGTCCGCGGGCGCCATATCCCAATACGGCAATTCTCCCAGTGTCTCTTTTAACTGGCGGAAGCGCTTGTAGCCCGGCGGCTCGGGATCCATCTTGATCACGTCCCACGCGGTGTTGTGGTAGTAGTAAACGCCGTAGCCGCCCGCCAGATAGATCAGATACGCGCGCCGGAGAACCTCCTGCCAGTCCTGCTGAACCCGGTAGCTGGGCAAACTGTCCGATGCCTTCTCATAGCCGAATTCCGTATTCACGACCGGCCACGCCCGCAGCTTCCGGTCGAAGGCGATCATTTCCGCCCAGTCCGTGTGCTGCTGATCCGACCGGAAATCGAGATTGGAGTTCCGCGCGGTATCCCAGTCGTAGACATCGTTATCGTGGGCCGCGGTAAGCCGGTGGTAACCATCGTTGGCGCGAATGAGATCGATCAGGCGGCCCTCGAGGATCTTGTCCTTCTCGTAATAGGCCTCCTTGGAGAAGTCCCACACCACGTTACAAAAAGCCTGATAGCGCGCCGTAACATAGCGGAAGTACCGCTCCTCGTCGCGGCTCCCCGGGGCAGGCCAGTTCACCATCTTGTTGTAGACCTTCAGCATGAGGTGGGCAACAATCCCCTGACCGCGCAACGCCTCAACCATCTCGTCGTAGCGTTGGAAGTATTCGGGGTTCAAGCGGGAATGATCAGGTTTGTCATTCGTGCCCTCCCATGGATACAGCGGCGCCGGACCGAGATCCCACTGATGTTTTCGTCCGGGACTCCAGGTGGTGTCGTAAGCGTACACGTTCACCATCACATGATTGAACCCGTTGTCGGCAATCTGCCGGATCAGGCGGAGCATCTCTTTTCTCTTCGGATCCTCCAGGCCGAGTGCCCACAGCCAGTCCGCTTCATAGCCCATCAGGAAGTAGCGCGTCCCATCCTGATAAATAAAATGATGCGGATGCAGAGGATCCACCAGCAGGCCGCCGTGAATCATCGGGTCGCGGTTCGGCTCGCATTGGATATCGGTTTCGGCGCGGCCGTGCAGCCCCGGCACATCCGACACCGTATGCAGGCTCCAACCTCCGGCAACCGTGGGCGAGAAACGAATCTTCCATGTACCGCCGCCATCGTAAAAGCCAGGAACGATGATGCGCACGCCACCCGGCCCGGTGAACTCGCCCTTCAATTCGGCATCGAAGGGGTTCCCCGCGACGGTGGCCGAAAACGTGAAGTCGTGAGAATGATACTGCTCGATGGCCACTCCCTGGCACGCTCCGGCCGTCAGCAGCCCGATCAACCACAGCCGGTAGGTCTTCATACTGTTGTCATCGCCTCCAGAACCGCGCCGGTCATGGCGCGTGTGCTTAACGTCCCACCCATCTCCACGGTACGCATTTGCGGATTGCAGAACACTCGCCTCACTGCGGATCGAATCGACGCGGCGCGCCCGCCTTCGCCAAACCAGTCCAACATCATTGCTACCGAGAGAATTGTGGCCACGGGATTCGCCTTGCCCTGCCCCGCGATGGAAGGAGCCGTGCCATGCGAGGGCTGGAACACCGCGAACGCATCGCCGATGTCCGCGGACGGCGCCATCCCCATCCCGCCGACCAGGCCCGCCGCGAGATCGGAGAGGATGTCACCGAACATGTTCTCCGTGACCATCACATCGAAACTTTCGGGCCGCTGCACCAGGTGAAGCGCGGCCGCGTCCACATAGATGCGATCCGTAGCGACTTCCGGAAACTCGCGCGCGATCTCATTGAAGATGCCGCGAAAATAGGCCATCGATGGAAGCACATTGGACTTGTCCACCAGCGTCACATGCTTCCTCCGGGTCGATGCCAGCCGAAATGCCGCCCGGAACAGCCGCTCGGAGGTATGGCGCGAGATCCGCATGACGTCGCGCGCTTCGGGATCGGCCAGCGACGATGCGCCTTTACGCGCGAAGAACAGGCCCTCCGTGCTCTCGCGGACAATCACCATGTCGATACCGGTCTGCCTGTGCGCCTTGAGCGGGGAATCGTCAACGTGAAACAGAAAGATCGGCCGGATGCCGGCGTAGAGATCGAAGTGCTCTCGCAGGTCTAGCTGCGGCGCGAGTTCGACGCCGCGCGCGGAACGCACGTCCGGCAGCCCCATCGCGCCCAACAGCACCGCATCGCACTCGGCGATTCGATCCAGCGTAGGCGGCGGCAGGGCGTCTCCGCTGCGAAGAAACTCCCCCGCGCCCACGGAAAACTCGTGCAGCGAGTAGCGATCTCCAGGCACCAAGCGCTCGACCTCGCGCAGCACCCTTACTCCTTCCGCAATCACTTCGGGACCGATGCCATCGCCCGCCAGCACCGCGATCTCCAATGTCCTCATACGAGCTTCACCGGCAGGCCGCTTTCCGCCGAACGGTAGCAGGCGTCCACCGCACGCACAGTCGCGAGGTCTTGGATGCCCTCCGACTCCGCCGGTTCGCTCGATAACAGGCACGCCGCGAAGTGCCGCTGCAAAGCCGCCACACTGTCGCCCTTGTAGCCCTGCGCCGGTATCTCCAGCGGAATCGGGACCTCGGCAGTTCCGTATTTGGTAAGAAACAGTTTCCCATCGGGCGCGATTCGGAGCGTCGCATTCTCTCCTTCGATGCGAAACTCTCCGAACGCCACTTCAGGCGGTGAAGCTCCGCTGATGCGATTCGCGTCAATTACCCCTTTCGCACCGTTCACGAATGAGACGAGGAGCAAGGCCTAGTCTTCGCCTTGAATTGTGGGATTGATCCGGTCCGTCTGGCAGAAGACCGATTCCATCTCTCCTCCCAGAAAGCGGAAGGTGTCCAGAAAATGCACGCCCGTCTCGTACAGCAGGAGTCTCGGCATCTGGCGAAAGTAGGGCTGATAAGTATACGGCGCCGGCCCACGGCCGTCTCCGGTGCGCATGCGAAAGCCGAGATGGAAAACGCGGCCCAGCCGTTCCTCGGAGAGGAGACGCTTTGCCTCGCGATACCAGGGCTGCCAGCGCCAGTTTTCATGAATCAGAAGCCGTACGCCGCGGCTGGCGCAACTCTCCACCATGGCATGGCAGTCCGCCCACGTGGGCGCCATCGGCTTTTGACAAATCACCGCAGGGCAGTAACGCATCGCCAGGCCGGTCAACTCCCGGTGCGAATCGGGCCGTGTCACAATATCGGCGAAGTCGGCCTTTTCCGATTTCAACATCGACAAGGCGTCGGTATAGCTGTGCGGGATGCCATACTCCGCGGCGAAAGCCGCCGCGCGCCCAGGCGCCGGGTCGGCCACGGCCACCAGTTCGACACCCGCGATCCGCGTCCAGGCCTCCGCTTGAAACCGCCCAAAGAAACCGGTGCCGATCATGACGCCCTTTAACGCCGCTTTTCCCATGCTGCTTCCGTGATTATATATAATTCAGGCGGTGACCCTTCGCTGGACAGCAATCGCGATTTTCATAGTGCCCTTATGGGCGCAACACGGAAGCAGCCCTACGGTCAATCCGTATTCGAGCGCGGATCACGAACAGGCAGGCGCGAAGCTCTTTCGCGGCCAATGCGCCGGGTGCCACGGACCTAACGGCACAGGCACCGGCGCCGGTCCCAATCTCGCTTCGGGGACGTTCCTTCATGGAGGCTCCGACGAGGCGCTCTTTCGCGCCATCTCCAAAGGCGTGCCGGGGACCTCGATGCCCGCATTCGCCCTAAGCGGCTTGCAGGTTTGGGAAGTAGTGACGCACATTCGAGCACTTGGAATTCTGCACGATGTCAGTCAGGCCAAAGGCGATGCCGCCGCCGGCGCGACCATCTTTCGGGCTAACTGCTCACGCTGCCATCGAGTTGGAGACGCCGGAGGACTCACGGGTCCGGATCTCACGTCCATTGCCGCGAGACGTTCCTACGCCGAGTTGCGCGAGTCGCTCCGCGATCCCGACGCCGTGGTCGCGCCGCAATACTGGTCCGTGATTGCGACAATGGCTACAGGGCAGACGGTTCGCGGAATTCGATTGAACGAAGACACCTACTCTCTTCAGGTTCGCGATGAGACGGGGCGCCTGGTCTCGTTGCTGAAACGGAATCTGAAAAGCGTGGCATTGGACCGCCGCTCGCCCATGCCTTCCTTCGCAGGCAAGCTGTCCGACGGTCAGATGGACGACGTGATCGCATGGTTGACGAGCCTGAGGAGCGAGCAATGAAGTCTGCAATCCTTTTATGCGCGATCGCGCTTATTGCTGGAGCGCAAGTCCCTTACCAGCGATTGAGCGATGCCGTGCGCGAGCCGCAAAACTGGCTCACCTATAACGGCTCCTACGCCAGCACTCACTACAGCACCCTCGACCAGATCCGGTCCGACAATGTCTCCGCGCTCGAGCTGAAATGGGTGTGGCAGGCCAACTCGTTGGAGAAGATCGAGGCCACCCCTCTGGTAGTGGACGGCGTGATGTACCTGACCGATCCACCCAACGACGTAGTGGCTGTCGATGGCCAGACCGGGCGCGTTTTCTGGCGCTACCATTACGTGCTGCCCGCAGGCGTCGCCCCTTGTTGTGGCCGGGTGAATCGCGGGCTCGCCATCCTCGGCAATAACCTTTATCTGGGGACTCTCGACGCGCACTTAGTGGCCTTGGATGCCGCCACTGGCCGCAAGCGCTGGGACGTAAAGGTCGCGGATTACGAACAAGGCTACTCCCTCACTCTGGCGCCGCTCGCCATTCATGACAAGATCATTGTCGGGCCGGCCGGCGGCGAACTTGGAATCCGCGGTTTCATCGCGGCGTATGACGCGGAGACCGGAAAAGAGCTCTGGCGGTTCAACACGATTCCGGAGCCGGGCGAGCCAGGGCACGAGACGTGGACTGGCGATTCGTGGAAGCACGGCGGCGCTCCGGTCTGGCTTACCGGGTCGTACGATTCCGAGTTGAACCTGACGTACTGGGGCATCGGCAATCCAGGTCCCGACTGGAATCCCGAACTCCGCCTCGGCGACAATCTCTATTCCGATTGTGTCGTGGCACTCGATGCCGACACCGGCAAGCTGAAGTGGTATTTCCAATTTTCCCCGCACGACGGCTTCGATTTCGACGCGGTGCAGGTCCCCGTCCTGACCGATCTCAGCTGGAAAGGAAAATCGCGCAAGGCGATGCTGTGGGGGAATCGGAATGGCTTCTTCTATGTGTTGGACCGGAGCAGCGGGGAGTTCCTTTTGGGCCGGCCTTTCGTGAAGCAGACTTGGACTGCGGGCCTGGACGAGCGAGGGCGGCCGATCCGTTTGCCGGAACGAATGCCGTCGGCCGAGGGCTCGCTGACTTATCCCGGCGTGCAAGGCGGGACCAATTGGTACGCCCCTTCCTTCAGTTCTCTCACGGGCCTCTTCTATCTGACCTCGTGGGACGATTATCCCGGCATTTATTATTCCTGGGAGCAGCCCTATGAAGCAGGTAAATGGTTTGCCGGCGGCAGCGTTCGGGCGGAGTTGCCGGCTATCACACGGCAGGAGATCCGAACCGCGGGACCGGAAGCTGGTTACGGCGCCATCCGCGCACTCGATCCCGCCACCGGCCGGCGCGTCTGGGAATATCGCATGAACGACGTCAGCGATAGCGGACTGCTCACTACGGCCGGCGGCCTTCTCTTCTCCGGAAATCGCGAAGGCCACTTCCTGGTTTTGAATGCGCGCGACGGCAAACTGCTGTGGACGCGATATCTGGGCGGGCAGGTCGCATCTTCGCCCATCACCTGGTCCGTGGACGGACGGCAGTTTGTTTCGATCGCCAGCGGGCACGCCGTATTCACGTTTGGATTGCGCCAATGACCACCCCTGCCGTGCAGCAGCGGCCGCCTCGGCCCAAGCCCCTCGGTGTTGAAATCGTGGAGGCGCTGCAGCGCGAAATTATCGGCGGCAAATTCAAGCCCGGACAAAGACTCGTGGAGCGCGAACTGATCCGCCGCTTCCGAGTTAGTTCCATCCCCATCCGCGAGGCATTGCAGGAACTACAGAACCGAGGGCTGGCCGTCAAACGCCACAATTGCGGCTGTTCCGTCGTTCACTTGAGCCGCGTCGAAGTGGCCAGGATCTGCGAACTCCGCCGTGTGCTGGAGCCGCAAGTGATGGAGTGGGCCGCCAGCCGCATTACCAAAGAGGGCGCCCAGCGCCTGGAGATCCAGCTGCGTGAACTGGAGTCCGCAGCCAAGGCGAAGGACTACCCCCGGTTTTTCCAGGAAGATTTGAAGTTCCATCGCATGATCTGGGAAGTGGCCGACAATGCGTATGCTATGCGCGCTCTAGAGACCGTAGTGGGATCACTTTTCGCTTCAGGCATTATCGGTGGCCAGAATGCGAAGAGGCTCGATTTGCGGGTGGAAGTGCAGAAACATCGCCGCCTGCTCGATGCCATTTCCGATTCCGACCGTCGGCGCGCGGCCTTGGCGTTGCTAGAAATTGCGGCCGGGTTCGAAACGTACTTGCCCTGATCCTATCTACCCCTGCCTTTTTATATATGATCATGTCTGGAGCTCCAGGTGAGATCGCTCCCCGTTACGACCTTCTTATCCCTCGCGGGGCCGCGACTCTTCTGAGGGTCCTAGGCCCAAGTCAACACCTACGAACACGGCGACTTCAATCCTGCTGATCTGGAGCCCCGAGTCCACAGACTCAGCATTCAGGCCATACCCGATTCAAGACCGCTCCGGGCATCGATCACGCTGCCGCGCTCGGAGCGGCTGGTGCTGGCTCGAAGCGGATCTTGTGATGCGAACTCAGTTTACTATCGAGCCGCTGCGACGCGAGGAGAGCACATCATCAACGGCACGGCCGAGGCGCTGCGATGGGTCGAATTCACTTCCAGCGGCACAAGACTCGTCTGTCATCCTGCGACATGTCCTTGAAGGTGTACTTTTGATCGGACCGCGCGTCAATATCTGCTCGATCTTTGGTGCGATATACTCCGAAACGGATCTCTTTCTCTCACGGAGGCGAGCTTGATTCAGAAACGTACCGGCAGGAAGCTTACCAGTACCGTAGCCGGCCTCTTCACACTGTGCACCTTGACGGCGCTGCGAGCCGATGTTAAACCGGCGGCGCTATTCGGCGACCACATGGTCCTACAGCAGGGCATGTCCGTGCCGGTCTGGGGATGGGCCGATTCGGGCGAGCAGGTCACCGTGACTATCGCCGGTCAAAAGCAGTCGGCCACCGCCGCGGCGGACCGCAAATGGATGGTCCGGCTGACGAATCTGCGCTCTTCCACGGACCCGATCGAAATGACTATCGCAGGCAAGAATACCATCTGGATCGTGGACATTCTGGTCGGCGAAGTTTGGCTGGGATCGGGGCAGTCGAACATGGACTTTGTCGTATCGGGCGACCAGGTCAAATACCCTCGCATGGCCCAGCGGTTCGCCGGCGTTGTCAATGAGGCGGAGGAGATTGCCGCGGCCAACTGTCCCAACATCCGCGAATTCCGAGTGCCTCTTAAGACAACCGAAACGCCTCTGGACGATGTCGCAGGCAAATGGCAAGTGTGTACTCCCGAAACGGTGCCGGGCTTTTCGGCCATCGCGTACTTCTTTTCGCGCGATTTGCAAAGAGCGATTCACGAGCCCATCGGCTTCATCACGTCAGCGTTCGGAGCGAGCTGCGCGCAGGCTTGGGTGAGCAAAGATGTGCTGGATACCGATCCGCGTCTCAAGACAATCATGGACGGGTTTGCGGCGCAGGTGTCCGCGTTCCAAACCGCTGCCGCGGGAGGGGCCGAAAACTCCACTCCGCCTCCGGCCGCGGTGGCCGCACGCGGCGGGGGCGATCCCTTCCGCAACCAGCACAACCCGTACGTCCTGTGGAACGGCATGATCAAGCCGATTCAGCCTTATGCCATTCGCGGCGTCCTGTGGTATCAGGGCGAATCCATCACGGAGGGCCTGCAGCTATACCCAGTGGTGATGGAGCATGTAATCGAGAGCTGGCGTCAGCAGTGGGGACAAGGCGCTTTCCCCTTCTACTTCGTCCAACTCGCGGCCCAGGATGCCGACAGCAATCGTCCCGAAGTGCGCGAAGCTCAGGCTCAGGCGCTCAAGGTCCCCAACACGCGGATGGCTGTCGCCATGGATATCGGCGAAAGGAAGAACGTCCACCCCAAGAACAAGCAGGAACTGTGCGAGCGCCTTGCGCGCATCGCCCGCGCCAATGTGTACGGCGAGAAAATTGAATACTACGGCCCGATGTACGACTCGATGCAGGTGGAAGGCCCGTCCATCCGCGTTAAGTTCACGCATGTCGGCGGAGGACTGGTGTCTAGAGGCGGCGAACTTAAGTGGTTCCAAATCGCCGGCGGCGATAGGAACTTCGTCGATGGCGCCGCGAAGATCGATGGCAATACGGTAGTGGTCACTGCCCCCGGCATCACGGATCCGACGGCGGTTCGATACGCGTGGCATCGATGGCCGGAAGGCGCTAATCTCTACAATGCAGACGGTCTGCCGGCGCCGCAGTTCCGATCCGACGACTGGGCGTTGTCTGGCTCTGCTCCCGCAGCGGGTGGCCGGGGTCTCCGCCGCCGAGATTAGGAAGATGATTCGCTAGGCCAAAGTGTGATCTCTAGCAGAGGCTGGCAGCAGCGTCCAACTGGCCAATGCTCACACACGTTTGCCGAAATGTCGGAAACCATTTAGGATGTGAACGGATAATGACAAAGTACTCGGCCGGGCTTCGCCTTCGGTTCCGCGATGCAACCCAAGGGTCCTGGCGCCGCCATGGACGGGCCAAGCGCGATCAGACACTACTTGATCGACCCGACCTGCAAAATTTTCCCGTATAATTTCGAGACTCTCTGCCCGTGGGCGTATTCCACTGAGGGAGGCAGAGTCGGGGCGAAGCGACGCTGGTTATTCGTATCATGTCCGAAGTGCCCAGTTCATTCAAGAGGTTTCTGATAAGAGAAGACAAGCAGCATCATTTGTTTTCCAATCATCTCGTCTTTGCTTGGCGCATTCCGCTCGAAGTGGGGCACGATACCGCCGGGAGAGGAGCGCCGAAGGGCACTGGAGTTTCTCGGCCAAGTGCCTGCCAATCTGGTTGGTCCACGACGCGACCACACGCGACCGATTTCCAGATCCCTCGGCAAAGTGTTCACGATCTGTTGCGTCCCAGTCTGTGTATCCCGTGGGAGGAAGTGCGCGATCAGCTCAACGCGAAGTTGGTTGGTTGGCAAAACTACTTCCGCTATGGCAACGGTGGCGAAGGCGTATCAGGGAGTGAATCTCTACGTTTACGATCGTGTCAGGCACTTTCTTCGGCGTCGGCACAAGGCCACCTCATCCAAAGGCAGTACTCAGTTTCCGATCACTGCGGTGCTCGGTTCGCTGGGCGTCCACCGGATGCGAATGGCTCGGCGCTGACCTGCGTGGGCGTCGTGTGAAGTCTGTCGGAAAGAGGGATGCTGGAAATCGGCACGTCCGGTTTGATGAGCGGGGAGGGGAAACGGGCCATTTAGCACGGTGCCTTTCCTCGACTCTACACACCATTAGAGTACGCCGCGCCATGAGGGCGGTTAATTGAGAACGTATTGGTACCGTGCCGCGTCAGCTTTCGCTAGAAATGTAGTTCAGATCTGCCAGCGGCAATTCACGAACGCAATTATTCCATTTATTCCATTAACGGCGGATTTGAAGAACGGCCACGAGGAATCAGTGAGTTAGGTTGCCTTGTATCAACGCCTTAGACGCATAAGTCTTTTATTGACAAACGCCGGTTAACTTCCCAAGCTGGACGTCGCCGGTTCGAACCCGGTCTCCCGCTCCATCTTTTCAACGACTTGCAGATGGCGCTGACTCTGAACACCGTTTGAACACCATTTAGAGATATCCCCTCTATAAGCCGATCACACGAAAGAACCTTGATCCCACCGCCTGAACACCGTTTAGCGACATCGACCATGGTGATTCAAAAGCTATATGTTCTGTTACTTGAGACGTCCGAGTCTATTGGCGATTGCCAGCGGAACGGGGCTCGGGGAGGGGTGATGTGGCGCAGGCTGGGAGAATGCGTCGATTCGAATCGCTAGCGATGGAAGACATTTCGGGCGATCTGTCGCGAATCTATCTCTTGCGGGAATCGATCAGTTGTGCACCGAAATTGCTGCTGCGATCTGTTCTATGACGGCGATATTCGCAACCAGGTTTGCGGGCAAGTCATAACGGGCCTGGAGATAGGATGGCTTGTTGTAGCTCACTTGGGTCCCACCGTCGGCCCGTTCTGCGATCAGGATTTTGAGCGGAAGTTCGAGAGCGCTATCCGGAGCCGCGATCATGACGGGAGTGCCGGCTTCTGGCTTTCCAAAAATCACCAGCTTCGTTTCATGCATCTCGATCCCGGCCTTCGCGGCTTCACCGCTGTGGTCGACCACCGCGAATAAGGTGATGCCCTTGTCTCGCAGAATCGCCAGCAGGCGGCGAAGCACTTCCGCAACCGATTCCCGGCTGACCAGCCGCGCGATCCCATTATCGGAGGTGGTTGTCATTTCATGCTCCTTGGATCGAGTTGCTTCTGGAGAAAATCCCTCATGCTTCGAACGATCTCTTCGAGGTGGGTCTCCAGTGCGAAGTGGCCTGTTGGCAATAGTTGTACTTCCGCGTCGGGTAGATCGCGTTGAAACGCTTTTGCTCCCGCCGGGATGAAGTAGGGATCCAGCGCTCCCCAGATCGCAAGGAGCGGTGGCTTGCTCTCGCGGAAGTAGGCGTGGAATTCGGGATACAGGCGAACGTTGCTGGCGTAGTCTAGGAAGAGATCCAGCTGGATTTCAACGTTCCCGGGACGCTCCAGTAAAGCCGCATCCAGGGTGTAGCCTTCGGGCCGGATCAAGCTCGGATCGGGGATGCCGGACTGATATTCACGACGGAGACCTTCGCGAGTAAGCGCCGGGCGAATAAGATTGCGGTTCTCCGCGGTGGGTTCCCGCCAATAACGCTGGAGCGGTTGCCACGCATCCCCAAGACCTTCCTCGTATGCATTGCCGTTCTGCGAGACGATGGCCCAGATGCGTTCCGGCGCCAGGAGTACCAGGCGAAAGCCCGTGGGCGCGCCGTAATCGAAGACGTACATTGCGAACCTTGCAAGTCCCAGAGCCTCGATGAAGCGGAGCATTGTGTTCGCCAGAGCGGCGAAGGTGTAGACGTAGTTGCGCTCTGGAGGAATTTCCGTAAAGCCGAAGCCCGGGAGGTCCGGAGCGATGACACGGTAGCGATCCGCAAGCCTCGGGATGAGGTCGCGGTATTGAAACGATGACGTCGGAAATCCGTGAAGCAGGAGGACGACCGGCGCATTCGCTGGCCCGGCTTCGCGATAGAACACGCGGACGCCATCCGCGTCGACGTAGTGGTGGGAGGTGAAGGGGATCGTAATTTCGCTCATAAAGTGATGCTCGCTTTCTCTACTGCGCTCCTGATCATGGCAACATCGCCGGAGCCAGGGTCAGGAGGAAGTTCGACCGCTTGGCTACATCTTCCGCCTGAGGCGTTTGCTCCTGCATCGATGGGCCGTCATAACGCCGGTAGCCTCGCGCCTTGCCGGCTCCATCGGCCTCGACGAACTCTACGGACTGCGGAGTATCCGGGATGCGGCCGCCGAACCAATGCGGATCTTCGCGCTGAGTCCAAGTGATCAGAGCAAGTACGCTCCCGACGGGATACAGAGGCGCGTTGCCCGGGTTGCTGCCGCGCACTCTCGCGGCCTGAGCCGCATCGTTGCCGAAAAGCGCGGACATGGTATGGGCCTTGGGATCGACAAACATGGTGAGCACCTCCCAGTCGAGTGGCTGATAGGGTATTCCCGGCGGGAGCACGGCAGCTCGACTGTTCGCAACTTCGTCGCGCTTCAATTTCGCTAATGTGATGGGAAGTGTGTAGACGAAGTCATTCGGGCTCATGGGCTCATGGCACCCCGTGCATTCCGCGACGAATTGGGCGTCCGAGCCGTAGGGCTTCAGTTCGTTTCCGCGCCAACGGCCAAAGCCCCAGCCTTCCGTCTTCCGGTACAGTTCAGCGTTCTTGAGCATGAACTCCACCTGCACGAACTTGCCGGGGTAGACGACGCCGTCGTCGCCCACGGCCTGCTGCCACGCGATCTTGGCGAAGCGTGTTCCGTCCGGCCACGGCGAAACGTTGCCGGATTCCGCAGCCTTCACGGCGATCGGATTGCCAAGGATCGCGCGGAAGGTGTTGTTGTCGCCACGATCGGTAAAGCTGATCGCCTTCCACGTTTCGAAATCGGCCTGAAACGGCACTCCGTTGAACTCCGCCGGCACAGCATTTAGATTCGTGCTCGCCGCCGGGGCAGCCACATCGCCACCTGGTGCGACGGGGCCGCCAACTTTGCTCCACGGCGCAAGGTAACTTTTAAGCACGGCGAGTTCCTGCGGCGTCGCCTTCGCATCCGGGTGCAGTGCCACGAATTGCCGCAGGGGCATCGAGCCGAATTGAATCATGTTGACCGCCTCGAAGAGCGCGGCTTCCTGCGCGGCCACAGGCCTTGATCCCAGGGTGGAAAAATTGAGACGCTCCCGGGCCTTCAGAATGTCGTGCCGCACCAGCCAGTAGCCGGGTACGACTTGGTCGAACCACGCGAGGCGGCGCTCGTTTGAATGGCAGCTATAGCAATCCTTCTCTAAGATTCGCCGCACGGCCGGGGGAGCTTGCAGTTCCGTGCCGGTGGGGCCGGAGGGAATGCCCGGATGCACTAGCTGCAGGACTGCGAGAACGGCGAGTCCGGCGACAGATAGCTTAATAAGTGTCCTCATCTCAAGCTCCTATTGCCCCCGATTCAGGACGTCCAAAAAAGTCGGCAGAGATACGAGATCGCGATGGGTTCCGTCGGCGGTTATGCCGAGTTGTTCGGCAGGCCTCGCCTCTCTGTTTACCCAATAGGTCGTATAGCCGAAGGCCTTTGCGCCTGCGGCGTCCCAGCCGCCGAATGCCACGAACAATATCTCATGCTTTTCCAGATGGAAGGCCTCAGTTCCCATCGCGTAGGCGGCCGGATCGGGCTTGAAGGCCTTCACGCTGTCGGTGCTCAGTTCGAACTCAAACATCCCTTGCAAACCAGAAGCCGTCACGCAGGATCGCATCATCGTGGGCGTGAGATTCGCCAGAAGTGCCAGGCGGAGGCCCCGCTTCCGAAGCGCCTCGAGCGCCGCTACGACATCGTTCCACGGCTTCATCCGCAGGTACGCCGACATCAGCTGACTGCTTTTCTCGGAAGTAAGATCCAGCTTGCTCTGTTGCGCCGCGTAATTTAAGGCGTCCTGCGTTACCTTCCAGAAATCTGTATACAAGCGCATGGAGTTGCGCAGCCAGGTGTACTCAAACTGGCGCGTTCGCCACTGGTTGCTCAATTCCTCCCCACGGCCTGGGAACAGTTCCTCTGCCAAACGAAATACCGGGCGAAGATCGAAGATCGCGAATGCGTCAAAAGCCACGGCCTTGATCGTCGGGGCCGTAGCCGGACTGCCGTGAGCAGCCGCTCCAGCGAAGGCAGATGTCGCAGCGCCGAGGAACTGTCGCCGGTTCGCTGCCGCTCGTCCCGTGGAAACTTGAGCCCTCATCTCACACGCCTTAATCGGTTCCAACCGCAACCGGCGTTGATGAGAACAACACGACCAATCCTTCCATGAGGGTTGGATGAGTTAGGATCGCATCGCGCAGGGCGGTGTAAGGCAGAGCCCCGATCATCGCGATCTGCACCGCCGACATGATCTCTCCTCCGTCAACGCCGAAGACGGTGACACCGAGGATGCGATCGTCCTGACCTACCAATGCCTTCATGAAGCCGCGTGTCTCGGAAAGCGTGCGCGTCCGCAACACGGAAGCCATCGGGATCTTGAAGAGGCGGTACGGGATCCCCTTCACCTTCGCTTCACTCTCACTCAATCCCACGTGCGCCAGTTCGGGATCCGTGAACATAGAGTATGGAACCTGCCGGCCCGTAGTGACACGATTTCCTCCCTTGAGGTTCTCTCTCAAGATCCGAAAATCGTCGAAGGCGATGTGCGTGAACTGCGGACTACCGGCTACTTCGCCGTTGGCCCATACGCCATCCGCCGACGTCTGCAGCCCCGCGTTCACTTTGACGTAGCCATGCTCCGTCACCTCGACGCCGGCATGATCGAGCCCGAGTCCCTCCGTGTTGGGAGTTCGTCCCAAGGCAGCAAGCAGGTGGCTCCCTTGCAGCGTCCGCACTTCTCCGTTCTGACGGTAGGTGACATTCACGACGTCACCCGAGGTGCCCGCCACGTTGTCTATCGCGGCGTTCAAGATGACCTCAATGCCTTCCTCAAGGAAAAGAGTTTCCAGGGCCGCCGAAGCGTCCGGATCCTCGCGTTGGAGTAGCATCGGACTTCGGTCCACAATCGAAACCTTGCAACCAAATCGGCGCATGGCTTGTGCAAACTCGATGCCAACATACCCACCTCCCAAGATCAGAAGATGATCCGGGAGTTCGTCCAGTTCCAACGCCTCGATGTGGGTGAGCGGTTTCGCCGTTTCGAGGCCCGGGATTGCCCCGAGGGTCGCTCGCGTCCCGGTTCCAATGACTACGTTACGACCGCGGAGCAAGCGGATGCCTCCGCTCTGCAGCTCGACCTGGATGGTCCTCGGTCCCACAAAATGTCCATGGCCAAGAACCAAGTCCACACCGCTGCTCTCAAAGTTGCGGACATGAATCTCTACCAGACTCTTCACCATCGTCCGCTTGCGGTCCGTCACCTTGGCCATGTTGACGGTATAGCCAGAGGTCGTGATGCCGAACTCCTCCGCTCGGGCGAAGTACGACGCCACCTTCGCGCTGTGAATAATGTTCTTGCTGGGGAGGCAAGCGACGTTCGGACAGGAGCCTCCGATCCAGCGCTGCTCGACGACGGCGACGCGCTGCCCTTCCTTCGCCAATGTCCAGGCGAGATACTTGGATCCTTCTCCACTGCCCAGAACGACGAGATCGTACTCCTCTACAGGGCTATCCACGGAATCTTTTGTCATTTTCACTGCTCTCCTGGTTCACTACCACTCACTCTTCGTCTTCGCCAGGTCCATGTAGACTCTGGCCCAAAGCGCCATCTGCAGTTGGAGCGACCGACACCACGCACGATGCATAGCGGCGACCTCGGCCGCAGGATTCCCGCGGCTTGCCAAGTACGGCTGGATGGTATCGTTCAGCACGGCGACAAATGCGGCGATATCGCGGAACGGGACATAAGGGGTTGACTGGACGCCGTCGACCCGGTTCTTCTTCAGGCTCGTATGCCGCAACGCGATTTCTTGCTGATAGTTCAGCCAATCCTGATCGTAAGGACGCAGGCAGGTGTCGAGAATCCACTGTTCGAAGCGCAGATTGCTTTGCGCAAGATATTTCGGAATGGGATCGCCTTCGAGAGTCCGCGAGTGTTGCGCGAGATTTGGGATGCTGGCAATGATGCCGCTGCGCCAGTGCGCGACGATCTGGTTTGTCTGACCTTCGAGCACCTCGCCTGCCTTGCGGAGATATCGCTCGTCATCGGCCGTGAAACCCACAGATATTTTCAGTTGTTCCAACTCCTCTAGCGAGACAGGTGACGTCGCCACGGCTGCCTCGCCATAGGTATAGGCCGGCATTTCTCCTGGAACTTTGATCATCGAGATTCTTCCTCACAACTTGTCGTCATTTTGCACTGTGCTCTTTCAGCAAAAGCTCAGCGGCGCGCTCCCCGATAATGACGCAAGGAGCCATCGTATTGCCAGTCGTTACGCGTGGAAGAATAGACGCGTCCGCTATGCGGAGACCTTCCACGCCATAGACCTTGAGTTCGCTATCGACGACAGACATGGAATCTCGCCCCATCTTCGCCGTGCCCGATTGATGCCAGAACGTCACCAGGCCGTTGCGAATATAGTCTTGGAGCGCGGGGCCGCTGAGATTAGCTGGCGCGTGCTCGCGTTTCGCGTAGGGACGAAGTGCAGCCCCATTGCCGATTTCACGTGCGCGCTCGACACCGAGTTTCAGATCTTCCAGATCCTTCGGATCCGATAGGTAGTTGGCTTGGACTTGCAACGGATCGGACCCTTTCGGCCCTGTCAGATGAATTGAGCCGCGACTCGCCGGCCGCATTCCCATGAAGAGCGTCCAAGCGGCCTGCGGGGGCGGATACTTCGCTGCGTTCCCAGGCGTGAGAAACGGAATGCCGATTGCGTAGGTGTAAAAGTTAGGCGCATCCAGTGCCGGGTCTGTTTTCCAAAACGCTACGGCGGAACTTCTGGCTGTGTGGGGCAGGGGTGCGTCGGTCGCCTCCCAGACAAGAGCCAGTGCTACGTGATCATGCATGTTGCGTCCGACGCCGGGCAGGTGTTGGCGCACGGGAATGCCAAATTTCGCGAGTTCCTCCTCGTCGCCGATGCCGGACTGCATCAACAACTTCGGTGTTTGAATGGCGCCTTGAGAGAGCACGACCTCGAACCTCGCTTTGGCGTGGCGGAGTTGGCCTTGGTGCTCGAACTCGACGCCCGTTGCGCGCTTGCCTTCAAAGAGAATATTTGTTGTCAGCGCGCCCGTCAGGACGGTGAGATTCGGCTGCTTCAGCCGCGGGTAAATGTAGGAGCGGTAGGCAGACTGCCGTTTTCCATCGTGAATAATGTTGTCGACAACGGCGCATCCTCCGCACGACCGCATCATCTGACCACCGGAGTTTGCGAATCGCTTCAGTCCAGACGATTCCGCGGCATCGAGCATCGACAGAGAGAACAAATCCGGCTGATCCGGTTGCACGTGCATCGGACCACCCACGCCGTAGAAATCCGGATCAGGAACGCCGGTCCAATCTTCTACTCGACGCCGGTAAAGTTCGAGGATGGCGCCGTATCGCCAATTGGGATCGGCGGTTTCAGCGGCGTACAGGTCCCAATCCGCCTGGTGTCCTCTGGACCAAGTCCCGACATTGATGCTGGAGCCGCCGCCCAAAACCTTGCCCATCGAGTACAGGATGGAGCGCCCGTTCAGATTCGGGCTTGGTTCCGTGATGAAGCCCCAGTCGAGCGCACCGCCAAGATTTATGGGCCAGCGGTCGGTATCTAACACCAGTTCCGTCTCGTCGCTCCCGCCCGCCTCAATGAGCAGCACGCTGATGTTTGGATTTGCGGCGAGTCTGCCCGCAACGACGGAGCCGGAACTTCCGCTGCCGCAGACGATGAAATCGAATTGCTTGCTTACCTCGGACGAATTTTGCATCTCCGCTCCTTAAGCACTCTCAGCGACAGATAGTTCTACGGCGGCGCTTTTGGGGGTTCGAGATGGAATTCACATGGAACCTCGCCGGTCACGTTCCTTATTCAATTTACGGCTTGGGCCCCAGACGCGCCCCACTGTATTCAACGGAAGTTGGACTGTATTTTTCTTCAGGTATTTTTTCTTCAGGTTGACAATCGGCGGCGCATCGTATAGGGTTGAGTGGATGCGAGAGAGATTCCCATTTCTCGTCGCTGTAAAGCCCCCCCTGTTTGACGGCCTAGCAGCTGGAGGCCCCCTTCTGTTGGACCTGCCGAAGCCAATTCGTATTTTGAGCGTGGAAGACCATCCGGTGTTTCGCGAAGGCCTCAGTACGATCATCGCTTCACAGGCCGACATGCTTCTGGTCGCACAGGCCACAAATGGAAAAGAAGCGCTCGCGATGTTTCGCCAGCACCGTCCGGATCTGACACTGATGGATCTCCGCTTGCCTGGCCTGGACGGAACGGCAACCCTGCTTGAGATCAGGAAGGAATTTCCGGAAGCGCGTGTGATCATGCTCACCACATCGGATTCCGACGGTGAAATCCAACGCGCCATGCGGTCTGGAGCAGCGGCATACATACTGAAAAGCATGCCGAAGGAGGAGATTCTGGGGGTGATGCGGTCCGTACACCAACGCGGCCGCTTCATGCCCGTTCAAGTTGCCGCACTGATTGCCGAGCACCTGGGCGATGAGCAGTTGACCGCACGCGAACTGGATGTTCTGCAATTAATGCGCGACGGCCATCGAAATAAGCAAATTGCCGATCAGTTGTGTATCGCGGAGACAACAGTCAACTTCCATATTAAGAACCTGGTAGACAAACTGCGGGCCAACGACCGTACGCATGCCGTGGCCATTGCCATCCGGCGCGGGTTGCTTCAGGTCTGATGCTGCTACTTTAACCTGCAGAAAACTTCAGGACGGCAACAGTACTTTCCGATCTGCCGCAATCAACATGAAAACTATAAGATAAGGTGGCTTGGCTCAGCGGAACGTGAAAAGTCGACGATCATTCTCGTTGTGCGCTCTGCTGCTCTTCCTCGCGGCGTACCCGCTTTGGGCGGTCGATCCGAACAGGCGTATTTCCCAATATTCACACACGGCGTGGAGAATGCAGGACGGGGTCTTCCGGGGCGCGCCGAACGCGATCGCACAAACTAGCGACGGTTACATATGGATTGGGACAGAGTCGGAACTGCTGCGGTTCGATGGCGTCCGATTTATGCGTTGGGCATCGCCCGATGGAACGAAATTGCCATCCCCTGAAATCGACTCTCTCCTTGGGGCGCGAGATGGCAGCCTCTGGATCGGGACACGTGCTGGCCTTAGCCATTGGGTAAATGGGCGTATCGTCAATTATTCAAACCCAAAGGCCGTCATCCCGGCTATTGTCGAGGATCATGACGGAACGGTGTGGTTCATACATATCCCAAGTCTTGATCACCCTGGATCTCTCTGCCGTGTGACAGGTGCCAGCGTCCGATGTTATGGGAAGGCAGACGGAATTCCCATTTTTGCCAGCGGCAATTCCTTAGACATCGATTCGCTGGGCAATTTGTGGATAGGCCTTGATACTGCCCTTGTGCGCTGGAAATCGGGTACTTCCGATGTGTATCGCCCGAGCGGACTGAAATCCAACGAAGGCACGCAGGGCGTGACCGGTTTCGCCTCCGACGCCGATGGTTCCTTGTGGGCCGGCATGGCTCTATCTGGTTCAGCCCTGGGGTTGCAACACTTCGTTCAGAGCGCATGGAAGCCATTTATCGCATCCGGGTTGGATGGGCGGACCGTTGACGTTAGTGCTTTGTTTATGGACAGCCACAACGCTCTTTGGATCGGGACAAGCAAGCAAGGACTGTATCGAATCTTTGCGAGCAGAGTGGATCATTTTCAGGTTTCCGACGGCTTATCCGGCAACTCAGTGCAGCGTCTCTTCGAGGACCGCGAAGGAAATATCTGGGCGGCCACCTCGCGTGGCATGGACAAGTTCAGTGATCTTCAGGTTGCGACCTATTCGAGAAGCGAAGGACTTGGCACCGATGAGGTAGATTCGGTTCTCGCCGCTCGCGATGGCACGGTTTGGATTGGAGGAGCAGGCGCTTTGGACGCGCTGCGTGACGGCAAAGTATCTTCCATTCAGGCTGGAAAAGGTCTCCCTGGGAATCAAGTGACTTCTCTGCTTGAAGATCATGCAGGTCGATTGTGGGTCGGCATCGACAATGCCTTGACGATTTACCAGGACGGTAAGTTTCACCACGTCGACAAGCCAGACAAAAGTCCCTTCGGACTCATTGTAGATATGGCCGAAGACGTTGATAATAACATCTGGCTCGAAACAGGCGACCCTTCTCGTACGCTCATTCGCATTCATGATGAGAAAGTCCAGGAACAATTCCCAGCGCAGCAGATACCCTCGGCCCGGCAGGTTGCCGCCGATCCAGCAGGCGGTATTTGGCTCGGCACCAGGAATGGCGATCTGATTCATTATCAAAACGGCCATACGGAGCTGATTGCATTCCAGCACGATCCGGATTCCAAGGTAGAGCATCTGCTGGTAAATGCCGATGGCTCGGTACTGGGCGCGACGTCGTTTGGACTTATTAGATGGCGGCAGGGGAAGAAGCAAATACTCACAGTCCGCAACGGGCTTCCCTGCAACGGCATCTTCGCGATGATTACCGACCACGCCGGCGCTCTCTGGCTCTCCACGCAATGCGGACTTGTTGAGATGGCAGGCACGGAGTTACAAAAGTGGTGGCAGCAGCCGGAGAGCGTGCTGACGGTGAGGGTTTTCGACGAGTTCGACGGAGTTCAACTTGGTTGGGCGCCTTTCCAGAAGGTCGCAAAAACTCCCGACGGCCGTCTATGGTTCGTCAGCGATTACGTCCTGCAAATGATCGACCCGCATCATCTTTACCAGAACGCTTTGCCGCCGCCCGTCCATGTAGAAGGAGTAATTGCAGATCATAAGAGCTTCTCAACGCTACAGCGTCTCCGGCTTCCGCCACTCACACGCGATCTGGAGATCGACTACACGGCTCTGAGTTTCCCGGTTCCTCAGAGAGTTCGTTTCCGCTACAAACTGGAAGGGCATGACGTCGATTGGCAAGATCCGGGGACAAGGCGTCAGGCTTTCTACAATGATCTTGGTCCCGGCACGTTTACCTTTCACGTACTCGCATGTAATAACGATGGTATCTGGAACCAAACCGGTGCGAGTCTAACATTTAACGTCGAACGAGCCTGGTTCCAGACTTTATGGTTTCGCGTTCTCTGGATGACCACTGTCTGTCTGCTGATCGTGGCCCTCTATCGTGTTCGCGTACACTACATCGCCAAAGCGATCAGTGCGCGCTTCGATGAGCGGCTTGATGAGCGCACCCGCATGGCTCTTGAGCTTCATGACACCTTTCTACAAACAGTGCAGGGTAGCAAGATGGTTGCCGACGATGCGCTAGACCCGGCCGCGGATCAAGAGCGCATGCGTCGCGCGCTGGAGAGGCTGTCAGTCTGGTTGGAGCGAGCAGTGATGGAAGGACGGGCTGCTCTGCATGCACTTCGAGTGTCGACGACAGAACGAAACCATCTGACGGAATTCCTGGACCGATCTGCGAAGGAACACTGCCAGCCGACCGAGATATCCGTTGCACTGACGGTGATCGGTGATGCGAGAGACCTTCATCCGATTGTGCGCGACGAGATCACCCGCATCGCCGAAGAAGCGATAAGGAATACGAGTCTGCATTCCAACGCAAGCCAGTTGAGCATTGAGCTTCGTTACGCACGAGACCTCAGCCTAAGTCTCAAAGACAACGGCGTCGGCATAGACCCTGAGATCGTCGAAGCGGGCAAAGCGGGGCATTTCGGCATACAGGGAATGAAAGAGCGCAGTGCGCGTATCCGTGCAAGGATCACAATCAAGAGCACTCTAAATGCCGGCACGGAAGTAACTCTGCGCGTCCCAGGGGATGTGGTTTATCGCCGGGAGAAGCGGTCACTTGTGGACAAGCTGAGGGATCTGAAGTTTTGGCCGAGGCGTTGACTTGAACGCGCAGTCGGTTTGTCTGGGTAGCTTGCGTGAAGCTTTTTAGCCCGAGCTATAGAAAAGTTCAGGGTAGAATCCGTGGTTTCCGAGGTTCCTCCAAATCCGGTATGCGAATACATTGTCAATGTACGGTTTACAGAGGAGACTTATGACGCAAACGAACACATCGACACAGATCAGAAATATCATTCTTGTCCACGGCGCCTTTGTGGATGGATCCGGTTGGGCGGACGTTTACAAGGCACTGAAAAAAGAAGGCTACGCCGTCTCGATCGTCCAGAATCCGACCGTTTCACTAACAGAAGACGTAGCGGCCACCAAGCGCGCCATCGCCGCGCTGGAGGGCCCAGTGATCCTAGTAGGCCACTCGTACGGCGGAGTGGTGATCACCGAAGCAGGCAACGATCCGAAGGTCGCCGGCTTGGTCTACATTGCTGCATTCGCACTGGACAAGGGCGAATCGGTGTCGTCGCTCCTCAAAGATCCGCCACCCGGCGCGTCCGTCCCGCCAATCTTGCCGCCCGAGGATGGATTCCTGATGCTCGATAAGCAGAAGTTTGCGGCAGCATTTGCGGGCGATGTGGATCCGGAGGTCGCCTCGTTCATGGCCGATTCTCAGGTTCCCTGGGGTCTCGACGCACTCGGTGCCGCCATCACCCAGGCGGCGTGGCGGGCAAAGCCGAGTTGGTATCTGGTGACCACCGAAGATCATATGATTCCGCCTGACGCGCAGCGGATGATGTCCAAACGCGCCGGCTCGACGGTCGTCGAGGTGAAATCCAGCCACTCTGTTTTTCTTTCGCAGCCGCAGGCCGTCGCTCGACTGATAGGACAGGCAGCGAAAGGCGCTTTGGCGTCGTGATGCGCGTCGGCACATACTCGTAAACTGGAACGTCTTTTATCCCACAGGGATGGCGATAATGGCTCCTGGCGGGCGATGCCTATTGCCGCTGCGGTGATCGCGTGATGCGGGCGCCTGCAACGTTCTCGCTAGACGGAGGAGACCGAAGAGTTCCATCCCGATTAATCCGTCTAGCGATCCAAAGAGCGAGATTCTCGCAAGCCGCTTCCTTTATGTTGATAAAAACCATCTAGCCGAATTATCGGCTTGCTTGGACGCAGTGGACCGTTTTCCGCCGCCCCGATTATTTAATCGCGAACGTCTTCACGTGAATCACATTGCGTTCGAGTTGCTCTACCGCTTGCGGCCAAAAGATGCGCTCGCCGTTTACGGGAAACGGCCAAAGGAACGCTTGACGCGACTGTCCCTCCCGCGAGGCGCAGCCCGGAGAACAGCTTGCGCGCCGCGCCGAACGTGAGCGACTCTTTTCCTTCCACCGTTATCGACATCAATGTATTTCCGGAGATGAACAAAATTTCCTTCCCGTCGCCACGCCATATCGCTCGGTTTCCAACAGGCGAGATCTGGCGGCGGGCGCTCTTGCCACTCATCGGTGCGACATAGAGGCCGCCTCCAGACTCGCTGCCCTCATCCAAGATCCAGCGGCCATCCGGTGAAGGTCGCGGACCGACAAACTCGATCGCCTTGGTCATGACCAAATTGGGTTTCGTTTCCTCGACAGCGCCGTCCATGCGAAACGAAAAGACGTCGTCTCCTATTTGTCCAAGAAATTGCCGGCCGTCCAAGGACATTACCGGTAGGGTCCTCAACGAATTTCCACCCAACTTTCTTACGTCGTGAACCTCACCCAAACCGCTGGCGGGCATTTCGACGAGTGCGTCCTTTCGCACCCCGACGATCTTGGAGCTACCCGCAGACCATCCGAACCAATCAATGCCCATGGGAAGTCCAATGCGTCTCCTGCGACCTATTTCCAACAACCAGCTACTGGAACCTGTCCGCACCAGCATTTGCTGTTGATCCGGAGACAGCGTTAATTGACTCACCAGGTTCTTAGGACCGAAGGTCGAAACGACATTGCCCTGCCGGTCGAATTCGGTGACCTGGGCCTCGACAGCCGTTCCAGGGCGCCAGGCGATGGTTCCATTGCGTGCTACTGAAAAATAGGCTCGCTGCGCCGAAGAGACTCTTGCACCACTAAGTCGGCTTCGCCCTCCAATGCGCGACGCCGGAGATTGAGTTTCTGCGAATAGAGATTATCGTTGCGGACGTACAGCAAACGTCCCTCACCAGCGGGCGTATAACGAGCGCCTGTCTCATTCACGAGGAGCGGGATTGGATTGACGCACTTCCCTTCATGAAGCGTGGCTAAGTAAACGGAACCCCCTTCAGCATCAGGCAGAGGGAGGTAGAAAAACAGGAAGTCTTCGCTGCCGGGTATGAACTCCGGATAGATATAGTCACCCGCACTAAATTGCTTAGGAAAGTCGACGTCCTTCAGATCGCCGCCCGTGGACGGGAGCGTGCTCAAGCGGAATGGAGGCGTTTTCCCAAGTGAAGACGGAATGGTTCCCGCATCGCCAGATTCTTTAGAAAATATCACCGCCGTCAGATCGCCGCCCGCGGACGGAAGCGTGCTCAAGCGGAACGTAGGCATTTTCCCAAGTGAAAGTAAAATCGTTCCCGCATCGCTCCAAGTTCCGCCACGCGAGGCACCTACCAGGGGTCCGATCCCCTGGGGAGCACCATCCGGCATCCGAACCTTTTCCCACTCGTGACGCAGCGAGGGGTACACAAATGTCGTCGAATCCGGTGACCAGAATCCCGGATTGTTGATGGTTTCTGATCCGGCCACAATTCTGGTCTCCAATGAATCCAGACGACGTACGTGAATGCGGCCGCCGGTGCGTGTCAACGAATTTGAGACACTTCTTTTGATTATTTAGTGAGTATTTTCGTCTGAGTTTAATGGTTTGTTGATCCAGACCTCTTTTGGAAGCTGAGGCGGCGAAGGGGGTCGGCGGACGAAGCGTTCGGGGTGGTCGCGATAGGCGGCATCGAGAACGAGTTGGCGGTTTTCGCGGATGCTGACCGCAGCACCGTGGTGCACCATCGAGGGCGACATCATGCCGATTCCAGAGTGGCGATGTTCGTCGTTGTACCAAGGGAAAAACGTCTGGCAGAAGGCCCCGCTGTCCTGGATGCAGCCAATCCGATCTGGGAACTCGGGGCGGTATTTCATGGTGCGGAAGTGGCTTTCCGAGTAGGGATTGTCGTTGGACGTGTAGGGCCGGCTGTGCGTCTTGGTAACGCTGAGGTCGGCGAGCAGCAGGGCCACGGGTTTGGACCGCATGGCCGAGCCGCGGTCGGCATGGAGGGTGAGCTGGCCTGGCTGGATGTTCTGCTTTTCGAGAGGATTCCTCGATGAGCTTCTTGGCCAACTCGGCGCTCTCGCGTGGCGCCACCATCCAGCCAACGACATAACGGCCGAAGACGTCGAGGATGACGTAGAGGTAGAAGTAAGTCCACTTGGCGGGACCGCGCAGCTGGGTGATGTCCCAACTCCAAAGCTGGTTGGGCGCGGAGGCCAACAACTCTGGCTTTTGGTATTTCGGATGAGTGAGTTGATCCCGTCTTTCGCGCGTGGCGCCGTCCACTTCCAAGACCCGATACATGGTCCGCGTCGAGCAAAGATACTGGCCTTCATCGAGCAACGTGGCGTTGATCGCGGCCGGCGAGCAATCCTGGAATCGCGGAGAATTCAAGACGGCTCGAACAGCGTGGATCTCCTCGACGCCCAACGCCCGAGCAGGAGTTGGCCGAGCCGCCGGAGGTGTCGAAGGGCGCGCCACCGTCAGTCGGTCCGAGCAAGGGCCGCTGGCGATAGAAAGAAGCTCGAGCGACACCGAGGGCGTCACAGGCGGACTCGATTCCGACAGTGGTAGAGAGTTGCAGGACGGCGTCCATTATCGCTTCTCCTCCGGCTCGCTGGTGAGGATCGGACGACCCAACAGAGTGGCCACTTTTTTTTGAATGTCGATTACGATTTCGGGTTTACGTAGTTGCTCGATGAGACGCTCGGTCTCGCGGCGCAGTTGGAGATTCTCTTCGGCCAAGGGATCGCGCTTGGACTTGGGGCCACGTTTCTGGGGCGTCAAGGCCTGCAGCACACCGGCGTCCCGCTCGCGGCGCCAGGTGGCCAACAGGGATGAATACAAACCTTCGCGGCGGAGGAGTGCGCCGATACCGCCGGTGCCCTTGGCTTGGTCGGCCGCGGTCAAAATGCGCTGCTTATATTCGGCGGTGAAGCGGCGCCGCTTGGCTTGCGCGACGACCTCGGGATCGGGGTGGGCGGTTGTGTTGCCGCCGGTGGTGCTCCGGGTCGAGTAGGCACGGCAGGTTGCCCCGCCGCGCCTCTCACAGAACCGGACTTGCGGGCCTCGCATCCGGCTCTTTGGATCGACGTCTCACCATGTCAAGCTGAGTTGGCTGGGAACTTGCCGGAGAGGATTGGCCACGCGCCAGCGGTCGTACAGGGAACCGATCTGGCCGTGAAACCAATCATTGGGGTATGCATTTGTCATTCCCCTCCGGTTGCTGCGAGACCAAGCGAGCTATCCTTCGCAGCGAATCGGGATTGCCCGAACACCATTTGAACACCGTTAAGCGCTCGATGTGCAGAATAAAAACTGGGCAAACTCAATCGCCAGAAAGAGGCCAACAAAAGCGCTATGTTCTTTGTTGTCAATTGACAGTCGTCTTCCCAAGCTGGACGTTGGTGGGTTCGAATCCCGTCTCCCGCTCCATCTTTTCAACAAGCGGGCGAGAGCTGCGTTTTCGAGCTGTTCCGCCGCTCGGCGCTCCTGGACATGGCCGCCGCCTTGGTGTAAACGTCAATCGCCATCCCGATGCCGGTCGGCCGCGACCTTTGGATCGATCTTGGCCTCATGGCCGAGGCTGGTATGGGTTCTGCGCAGCACTGAATCCGGCCGATTGGGCATTGGCGACATCACACGCCTGATTTGTTAGTGACCTGTTCAGAAACCTGTTCAACTACCGCCGAGATGCGCTCCAAAGGCGCTGCATATGGCACTCCGTAGACTGAGTTCTCAGCTATTTACGATCCGGGGATTGTTTCGTAATCAGCAGGTCGCCGGTTCGATCCCGGCGGGTGGCTCCAGAAATCATTGAAAATAACCAGTTAACTAGCCCGTCCCCTTCGGGTAGCCGGTTTTTGTGCTGTCACTGTGCCAATACTCCAAACGGAGCAATCGACTGTGCCAAAAACCCGTCGGTCCGTATGGTGCAGAACTTCTGACCCAGGACACTAGTATATCGTTTCAACAAAACATGAACACATTATTCCTGTTCAAGAGCCTTGAAGTTCTTCCAGCGGCGGACGACTGGAGCGGCATTGATTTCCGCGATGCCCTTGAGTATCCGAGCTTTGAGTTCGTCCAGAGATTTTACCCGGATATGCCGCAGAAAGCTTCGGGCCATTTTGCCGAACAGAGTCTCCACGATATTGAGCCATGAGCCGTGCTTCGGCGTCAGGACATACTGAAAACGGTTGGGGCGCGTGGAGAGAAACGCCAGCGTCTCTTTGGAAATGTGCGCGGAATGATTTGTCCAGTATGATTCTGATGGTGCAGTCAGGCGGATACCTCGCATCCAGATCGGACAGCAGCCCGATGAATTCGACGCTGCGGTGACGGTCCTCCACGCGCGCCGTGATGTGGCCATCCTGGAGATCCAACGCTGCCAGTATCGAACAAGTGCCCAGCCTCTCGTACTCGTGATCGCGGCCGATTTCGGGATGCTTGCCGGGCACAGGCGGCAGGTCGGGGGCGGTGTTGGCGATGGCCTGCACACCGGGTTTTTCATCCACCGAAACCGTGATGACGCTGGAGGCAGTCTGGCCTGCGGCCCGCTTCGCATTTTGCAATTCGACATCCTGATAGACGATCAGGACCTTCCGCATTACGGCTTCGAAATCCGGATCGCGCCGCTCCAGATAATACTTGACCTTCTCCGGATGAAGCGGCTGTTCGGCCAGAATTCGATGTACGGTCGCCTTGACGGCACGGGACAACGCGGGAAAACCAGCCTCCACGGCATGCTCCCGGATATGCCGGGCCAACGCCTGCCTGCTCCAGACCTCGGCGGCATACCCCAGATCCTTCGGTTTCGAGCACGCCACATGTACGACCCAGGCTTTGGCATCGTCTCCAATCACCGGATCTTTGGGCCGATGGTAATTGTCTTTGAGCGCCGCCATTGGGCCCATCGCTAATGCCTTAGTCACCCATTTCGAAACGCTTAGCCGCGTCATCCCAAGGCGGCGGCCGATGCTGGCGAAGCTTTCGCCAGCGCAGTATCCCAAAAGAATAGTGGAGCGCTGCACCTCGCGCTGCGGCGCCACGCGCGACTGTGACAATCGCTCCAATTCCGCCCGGTCTTCGTCCGATAAAACCAATTTTGACAGCTTGGATTTGCCCGGCATGCCTCAGCATAACAGAAACAAATCTATCCGCTTGTGTTTTATTGAAACGATATACTAGGTTAGCGGGAGTTTACTGCGAATGGTGTCGCTCAAGAAACGCCGAAACCGCAAAGTCATGGTTGCTGAAGGTGATGGCCTGTGGATCTTCCTTGCAAATTTGTATTACCCCGCTAGCCCAAGGCGCGATAGTCGGATGGAGCGGGTAGACGTTGCCAGCCTCGATCTGCGGGCTAATAGCGGCGGCCCGGAGGGAGGAGGCGGGAATGAAATGCACCAGCCTAGACGCGCCTTCGTGGACCGGGGCGTTCGCGTCTCCCAGCTAATCCATCGAGGGTGCCGTGAAATGAAGCACGTCCCGGCATGCCGCCTCCGATTTGTGCTGGGTCGTGCTCTGGCAGCCCGCGTGCATTGCCTTGCCTTCGGAGGGGTCCATCATGCGTGTTGCCGTTACTCTTTTCCTCGTCCTGGCCGCCGCCGCCCAGGCATTCACTTTGCTCCAGGACGGCACGCCGGTGCGCCTTCGCCTCGACCGCACCGTCTCCTCCGCCAACGTGCACGTGGGCGAGACTGTGGATTTCGAAGTCACCGAGCCCGTCATCAACCAGAATTACGTGGTCATCCCGAAAGGCGCCGTCGCCCTCGGTCGCGTCACCAAGGTGGAAACCAAGCGCCGCTTCGGACGCGCTGGCGCGCTCGAACTCAGCATCGATTCCGTGCGCCTGCCCGATGGCCGCACCATACCCTTGCGCGCCACCTCCGAAAAGGGCGAAAACGACATGAGCGGCGCCCGTGTAGCCGCCACGATCGCGGTCTCCCCCATTCTCGTGTGGGTGAAAGGCAAGGACGTGACCTTCGAAAAAGGTACTGAAACCACCGCCTACGTCAGTGGCGACGCCCGCATCGACGAATCCCAGGCGCGTACCGGCCCCGCCCTCGCCCCAGACAGTACGGCGGATCGCAGTGCCGTCCCCGGCGCCGCGCTCACCAATGCCGACATCGTCCAAATGCAGAAAGCCAGACTCTCCGAAGAGATTATCCTGAGCAAGATCGGCATCTCCACGACCAACTTCAACACCGGCGCTCAAGACCTGATCCAGTTGAAGGAAGCCGGCGTGAACGACAACATCATTAACGCCATGGTGCAGAAATCCGGCCGCCGCTAACTAACCGGGTCCAGCCGCCTGTGTTCATTTCCGTGCGGCCAGTGCTCGCGCGCGACGCGCCGCCGTCGAACCGCGCTCCACACCGTCCGCCGATCGAGAGAATAACCCAGACCCAGCGCTCCGGAGCCCTCGCTGCGCACGGTTCCCGCTGATGCGAATCGACCGCGTGAGATCGTCACTGAACGCCAACCCGAGCCACCCCCGGCCTACCGGGCGCGAAGACGAAGACCAAATTCGGAAGAGCGGCCTGAGGAAAGGAAAGTATGCAATCGAGGGGCACTTGACGTTGTTCAGAGCATGAATGGCGTCCGTTAGTCCTCCGCCTGTGCCGCCAACGATCCGGCTCCTCGCCGGCTCTCGATTTCGATCCCGACACTGGTGTTAGCACCGAAGCGGCGTGCGGCGAGCATAGAGCGACGCCGCTCGGTGGCCAGCTTGATTCGGCGATACGACTCATGGCGCGCCTAATCAATTCAACTAAATCGACAGACAGCACGGTCAGCCCGAAGACGGGATGTCATGTCGCAGAACTTCTCACCCAGGACACTATTGCGCCAGTCTGCTAGCGGCGCCGGCAGGACCAAGCTGGCCAACCATCGATTCGATTGTGGCGCCGCCTATGTCCTCGCTTTCCTCTTAATCGCGATCGATCCAATAGTTTAGAACTCGAATCGCAGGGTGGTTGCCATCTGCCGGGGCGAATAAGTAGCCGTATACTGCCCCGTTTGCGTGTTGGTATTGTTCGCACCGGAGAAAGTGTAAGTCGCGCCAATGGCCGAGAACTCGGTGTGATTGAAGACGTTGAAAGCCTCGATGCGGGCCGACACCCTGATCCTTCCGTCCCTTCCGATCCGGGCAACCTTCTGCAATGCGACGTTAAAATTGGTCCAAGACGGCTGCCGCAGGATGTTCTCGCCGATATTACCGAACGTTTCAACCGGCGCCATGCCGAATGCGGAGGTATTGAAGTTAGTGTAATAGCTCTGCGTGAAGTTTTTCGGATTGGCAATCTCTTCGCAACGCGCGCCGCCGCCCGAAAGGGACGGATCCGAGTTGGCGGGTCCCGCGGAAACCGAACTGCAGCTAGGTTCGAGGGGCGCCCCGCTGGAATAAACAGTCACGCCGGAAAGCACCCAGTTATCGAACACGTGTCTCAACTCGCCGAGTTGGCGTCCCGGGCCCGGCAGGTTGTACGAGTAGTTGATCGCCAGAACGTTAGTCCGGTCGTTGGACAGCGGGCCGTAGTTCCACGCGCGTTGACTGTGGTAATTATCCCAAGCTTGGGTTCCAAGCGTCTTGGAGAAGGTGTAAGAAGCGCCGAACTGGATACCATGGCGCAGCCTATGTTGCGCCTGCATTTGGAGCGAGTTGTAATTCAAGCTTGACACGCTGTCGCTGGTTTCCGAAATGCTTCCCATTCCCGGATATGCGGTTCGCAGCAAATTCGCGTTGATCTCCGTGTTGTTGAATACGTTCGCGGGGTTCGCATACGCAAACTCCGGAATGGGGTTGATCAGCAGGCTCTGCCGCGCGTCGCGGGCGTTGTTATACACGTAAGCGACATCGACTACCGTACTGAATCCGATATCCCTCTGGATGGTGATATTGGCCTCGTCGGAGTGCGCCGGCGTTTGGTTGCCCTGGTTAACGGAAGCGCCCGTCGGCGATATCGCTTCGGCTGCCGAAGCCTGGGGGATTTGACTGATAGTGCCGTAATAAACCACAGGAGTAAAGACGACTGGCGCCGCGCCGCTCTCGCCGGCCTGCCCTCCCAGATTCAAAAGGTTTTGGAAAACTCCGAACGAAGCGCGAATCGCCATCTTACCGTCTCCGAGGACGTCCCAGGCGAAACCGATGCGCGGCTCGGGATAAATGTACGGCGTTAATTCAAAGAAACGGCCATTTCCAGTGAGCCCATCGACATGCATACCGTCCACGGGATTTCCAACGCCGGGAACCAGCGTGCCCACTAACGAAGAGAAGGTCGTGGCGCCAGTCTTGGGGTTAATCGCAACGGACTTGCCACCAACAGTCGCTGGCGCGTAAATCACGGGCGCCTGCGCAGGATTCCACAAAGACGGGAAGAAATCCGCGAACGCCCCGTAATCCTCGTGCATGGTCCCCTGGTGGTCCAAACGGACGCCCACATCGAGGGTGAACCGCCGGCTCACTCGCCAGTTATCCTGAATATAACCCGCATTCAGCCAGTAAAAGACGTTGGGGGACTTGATATTCGATGCCTCGGTGTAAGTCTGATAGATGCCCAGGAGGGCATTCGCGTACCCATCGCCGGAATCCAACGGATTGTTTACGGAGCTGCCGAAATTGAAAGAGCCCGCATAGTTGTATCCGGCGTTGGGCTCAACCTTCGACTGATACTCAATGTACGCGCCCGCTTTGATGTTGTGGTTGCCGATCACTTTATTGAAGTTATCCTGAATGTTGTAGTTGTCGTTGAAGTTCTTATAGGGAATCTCGTCGTTGCCCGTAGTACTGGGGTTAAAGGATACCGGCCCGACTTGGTTGCCGCCGGCAAACGTGGCAGTCGGCAGATAGTTTATGTAGGTATCGAAACAACTCTGATTTCCGCTCTCCGTACAATAGGTCAGAGGCGATGTTCTCAACGACGGCGGGTTAAAACTGCTCGAGCGGAGAAAGGGGGGCACATTCTGATAAAAGCCGTAATTGACGTGCCCCAGCCCAAAGACGAGCTCATTCACCGTCGTTGGGGTGAGCGTGTGAACAAGATGGGCCGTGAAGGCATAACCCGGCGTATACTGGACCTGCCCGCCGACGAGACCGACTCCGATCGTTTCGGGAGTCAGACCATTATCGTAATCGTCGGACACCCGAAGGAACAGGTTCATATTGCTCCTAATCAGGTAGTCGAGGCGGACGGTTTCGTCCCGGCGCTTATGGTACCCGCTACTGTCGTTATCGATTAAGTTTGCGCTGTATAGCTGGCCGGGCGCCGGATTCACATATCCGTTGGGCAGGGGAAATATGTTCAAGAACTGCAGGCCGGTCGGGTCGATCCGATTCGTGGGAATGATGTTGCCCGGGAAAGGCGACCCGGTTAGAGGATCGGTAATGGTAATCCGGGTGCCGACCGAATTGACTGTGCTGGAAAAATTGCCGGCTCGCTCCAACGCCGTTGGCACATTGGCGGTCCCAGTGGTGGTGGGCACCTTGACCTGGGTGTATTCCTGGGAAGCGAAGAAGAAGAACTTCTCCCGTTGCTTGTTGTATACCTTGGGGATAGTGACCGGGCCGCCAATGCTAAAGCCGCCCACGAAGTACCGGTAGAGGGGCCGCGCTACATCCGTCCGATTGTTGAAGAACGTGTTGGCGTTCATGTCCTCGTGCCGGCGGTTCCAATAGGCCGAACCGTGAAATGTCTTCTGCCCGCCCTTGGAGATGATGTTGATGGCCCCGCCGGCCTGCCTGCCAAACTCGGCCTGGTAGGCGCTTGTGCTCACCCTGACCTCGCCGATGGAGTCGAGATTGGGCGCCACGTAAGTATCGTTCTGTCCGCCGGCATCGAGGATCGTTATCCCGTCAAGCGTCACGTTCTTGTTGCCGGTCGACTGCCCATTGATTCCGATGCCCTGTACCGCAAAGGCGCTGGAGAGATCCCTGCTTGCAGTAGTATCCACAACACCGGGGATGAGATCCATGTACCCATAGAGGTCGCGGCCTTTCAAGGCGACTTGGCCCAGTTGCAGTTCATCGATGGTCGCGCTTCTTTCGCTGCTCGCCGTCTGAACCGGGGTCGCCTGAGCCGTTACCGATATCTGCTCAGTGACCGCGCCGATTTGAAGAGCCAGGGTTCCTAAGTCGCGGGTTTCCGAGGCGGCGAGGGCAATGTCGCGAAGCTCATAGGCTTTGAAGCCGCCGGCATTGACGCGAAGCGAATATACGCCGGGTTGGAGATCGAGGAAGCGGAACAACCCTTTCTCGTTCGACTGGCTGGTACGTACCTCTCCGGTGGTCTTTTCGGTCAGTGCGACTTGGGCGTTGGGAACGAGAGCGTTTCCGGGATCGGCCAACGTGCCGAGGATATTGCTGCTGATTGTTTGGCCAAAACCGGATATTGCGCCAAACGCCAAATAGACAAGGGCGCGCTTCAGACTCCTTTTCGACATGGAAAACTCCTTCTTGTGCGAGATGGCGCGCGCGTTGGGACCAACGAGGCGCCCAATATTTAGTTGTTATCGTGAACTATACGTCAGTTTGGCATCTGCCGTCAAGAAAAAACCGCGGGGACCAAGTTTTTGTGCGAAATAGGGCAGAACGTGCGCTTTTCAACAATTCTTCGGCGGCGCACGCCTCTTCACACCGCTTAATGATAACCGCCGAGCGAGAAAGCGAGCGGGGTAGGCGCAGGATGGGCAGCGTGAACGGCATGGGCGCAGCGAGACTGATTCCGGTTCCGCCACCCGCTCCAGGCATCAAGGGTGGGGCAAGAATATCGCCTGGGGATCGCACGGCAAACCGGGCTCGCAATCCATTTCTCAAAATACGGGCGCAAAAATCGGCAATTGTTGTAGGATGAAACTAATTGTGAATATCGAGAACGTTCGCGCGACCACCGTTACGGTTCCGCTCGAAGCTCCGTTGCGTCACGCCAATGGCTGCCACTGGGGTCGCTTTGTCCGCACCATCCTGGAGGTGGAGATCGGCAAAGGCTTAATCGGCTTGGGCGAAATGGGCGGCGGCGAATCGGCCGAAGACATTTTCCGAGCCGTGATCGTATCTGGCGGGATGCCCTGGGTAACCGGTAAGGTGATCGCATGATCGAACTGGCCGATACCGCTCCCGTTGTCGAAGTCGAACCCGCCGAATACAACCGGTTGCTCGGTTATCCGCCCGGCTGGGCGTTGGAAGGCCGCGCCCAGAAGCTGGCGGAAATGGCTGCAAATTGGTTCGCGAAGAACGGCCGTCCATGGGTCTACGCGCGCCAGGCGGAGAGCCTGCACACGGCCCCTGGGTTGACCCAAGTCGGCTCGACCCAGGCCGGCTCGACCCAAAACGGATCGAGTCAAAACGGATCGAGCCAGATCGGATCGATTCAAATCGACGGTGTCCCGTTCAGCAGTCTACGCCTGCAAAGCACTTTGCAGCGCGCCGAAGCCCACAGCGTCATTCTGGTGGCGGTTGGCGCCGGCCCGGAACTGGAACGTGAGGCGCAGGCGCTCTGGCAGGATGAAAAGCCCGACGAATACTTTTTCCTCGAAATGTACGGCTCCGCCGTGGTGGAACGTCTGGTCACCATGACCGGCGCCCGGCTTTGCTCCTGGGCCGAACAGCGGGAAATGGCCGTGCTGCCTCATTACAGTCCGGGTTATCCCGAGTGGGACATCGGCGAGCAATCGCGGCTGCTAAGCCTGATGACGCAATCGGGACGGAAACGGCTGCCTTCGCCGCT
>PLDF01000096.1:0-11026 GCA_003135055.1 Bryobacterales bacterium
AGGCTTACCGAAAGCTCACGGTACATGGTCTCCATCAGCCGCGCCGTCGCGGCGTCGCTCACACTCCACAGGCTCGCGATGACGCCCTTCGCCCCCAGCCGCTGCGCGATGGTCCCGAAGCTGTCCACCTCGCGCCCGTCCTCGCTCCGGTTTGTGAACGCCGTGCTGCATGCCGAGAGCGTCAGCAGATCCACGCCGTCAATTAGATCCTGCTGGTCTTCGATATCGGCCAGACTCAATTCGCTGCCGTCGCCCAGCAGAAGGCGGGAATTAGCGGCGACGCCCGGCTGCGAATCGAAATGCGTGGCGATATGCACCACGTTAGTGGGGCGGTTTAGTAGGGCGGCCCCCCTGGACCGCGCGGGACGTCCCCGTCCCGCTGCCGGAAGCGGAAGAACGAGCCGTTACGCAGGCGAGGGCGCCGCGAGGGCCGCCCCATAGTACCGCCAGCGTGGCCAGTCCTGGCTTGCTCGAATACCTCGGATTCCCGCCCCGGCGCCTGACTGTACATCCACGCGCCTCGGTTGCAGCGCGGTACGCGATTTTTTCAGAGAGCCTCACGGCCGCAACGCCGCCCGCTCAAACTCGGCGTTGAATTCGCAGCCGATCAGAGCGATGATGGCGAGAACGTACATCCACACCAGCAGCGCGATGCCTGCGCCCACGGAGCCGTACATCACGTTGTAGTGCCCGATATTGCGCACATACCAGGCAAAACCCGAGGTCGCGCCTAACCAGAGCAGCGTGGCTAGAATCGCCCCGGGCCAGACGTAGCGCCAACGCTGGCGCCGGTAGGGGCCGAAGTAGTAAAGCATGGCCGTAACCGTCACGGTGGTGACGAAGGCAAGACCATAGCGCGTAACGCGGCTGAGAATCTCCCAAGCCCCTGTTAGCGGCGTCAAAAGGGAGTCTCCCTTGAACCAGTCCATCGCCGCACGCTCGATTTGGCCGCCGAAAAGAACCAGCACCGACGCTGCCAGCAATGGAACGGAGGCGAGCAGGACCAAAGCGATGGCGACGGCGCTTCCGCGAACAATGCCGCGGTCGCGGGGGACGCGATACGCGGCGTGAAAACCCTCAATCAGGCTCTTGATCACGCCGGAGGCGGCCCACAAAGAGATCGCCGCCGCCACGATCAACAGCAGTAGAGGGCGTGCGCCGGTGGCGCGGAACTGCTGCACCACCAGATCTTCGGAGCCGGGCGGCACAATTTCCGAAAGCACGCTTTCGAGCAGCCGGGAGACAAAGCCAGCGCGGGTTTGCACCAGGATTGCAGCGGCGGACGTGAGTACCGGGAAGAAAGAGAGCAGTGCGGAATATGCGGCGCCCTTGGCGATGCCCAGGCAATTATCGTCGAAGGCGGCGATCACGCTGCGCTGCAGCAGCCATAGAAGTGTCCGGGGCGTGAGGCGCACAAGAGGCTATTTCAGGACCACCTTCGCCACGCCGGTGTTGTTGGCGCTATCGGAAGCGCGAACCACCAGCAGATGTTCGCCGGGTTTGAGGTTCGCCAGATCGAGCGAGAACTTTTCACGCAAGGAATCGATCACGCCATCGGCGGCCTCCACCGGAATCCAATCGCCGGCGTCCAGCGAGTATTCGCAGCGGCGCAGGGCGGAAGTGGCGTCGGCGGCTTCCCATTCCACATGCGCGGAACCGTCGGCGAAGTGGTAGGCGCCCATGGTGACGATGGGCGGAGTGTTATCGATCATCACCGGGTTGCTATCCAGAATGGCCTCGCGCGCGGTGGCGGGCGGATTCGATTCGCGGTCGGAAGCGAGCACGCGGAAGTAGTATTTGCCGTCGGCCAGAATGGAGGCGTCAAAGCTGAGGGAAGTCTCGTGCGTGGCGGTCTTGAGCACCTTCCATTGCGTCTCACCCTCGCCGCGAAAATCCACGTTGTAGACCAGGCGGTCGCCATCGGGGTCGTCGGCTTGCCAGGAGATGGTGACCTGCTGCGTGAAGGCGCGCGGCAGTGTCTGCGTCGCAGTCCCGGTGGAGTTCGCGCTGGCGTCGCCCGTATCGGTGACGGTGACGGAATAATTGGTCGAGGAAGCGGCTTGGCGCGCCTGCGTGGCGACGGCCTGCGAGACAATGTTGACGCTCCGGATCACCGGCGGCGAGTTGCGCGGCAGATACGCCAGCGTTACGTCGTCGAGTATGGGCGTCGCGCCGCTGGCGCCGGTCATTTCCATCTTCCACTGGATGTAACGGGCGTTAGGGCTGGCGATTTGCGAGCCGGTGGCGGCGGTGAGCGGCTGCGACCACTCGCTCCACGTTCGGTCGGGCTTGGCGGAATTGCCGGAGCGCGTGCGGAAAGCGATCTTGCAGGCGCCGGGAAGATCGGCGCGCCAGCTCATGCTGCCCCATTGGGAAGCGGTGCCGGAATCGTGGACGGGCGCCTCATAGGAACCGGTGGCGCCGGGAGTTTCGCCCAATCGGAAGATGCGGCCCATATTGCCGGTAGCGGCCAGGATGGAACGGTCGGCGGGCAGCAGGCGGACGGTTTCGCCTTCATTGGTTTGAGTGACCAGGGTGACGCGGCGGTCCGGCGAGAGGCCGTAAATGCGGCCGTTCTGGTCCGTGGAGAAGAGGATCTGTTTTTCCAGGGCGAGCAGATCGTAGACGTTTTCCTCTTTGGAGCTCCAGAGAGTTTCTACCGTATTATCCGGATTGATGCGGTAGACGGCCGATTTTTCAATGCCGCTCGTATCCACCATGGGCGTGAAGCTGCTGCTGACTTGCGGCGCCGCGGCCGCGGCGGGCGGCTGTAGCTTCGCGTCCTGCGGTTTGATCTCCGCGCCGGGATTGGCTTGAGCGTCCACCGAGACGGTGATGGTGGTACCGGGCGCAGTGCCTGCGGTGGAATTGGTTTGCACGGCTTGTGCTGCGGCCTGCGCCTGTTTGGCCACGGAGCCGCCCAGCGCGGCGGCGTAAACCGTGCCATCGGGCATGGGAACGATGGCGCGGATCTCGGGCAGATTGGCGTCGTAGAGCACGAAGGCCTTGTCCTTGGCGGAGATGCGGTAGAGGATGCCGTTGGGGTCGGTGCCGGCCAGCAGGCGGCCTTGCGAATCGATGGCGAGACCGGTGATGTGGGATTGGCCGGTGTCGTAATAGAGCTCGCCCGTGCCGGCGCCCTTGCCGGCCGAAACCACGCGGAAGACTTTGCCCTGATCGCCGGTGCCGACGTAAAGCGCGCCGTCGGGCGCGACCGCGAGCGACCAGATGTAGCGGGCCTGGGGCGCGAAGTATTCCGTAGCGGCGCCGTTTTCGATGCGATAGACTTTGCCATTGGGCGAGGTGCCGGCGTAGATGGCGCCGTCACGGCCGGCGGCGATGGCGAAGACTTCGGGTTCGGAGGCGGTCCAGTAGAGCGAGGATTTGCCGGCGCGGTCGATCTTATAGATGCGGCCCCGGTTGCCGGTGGCGGCATAGAGCGTTCCATCCGGGGCTTCGGCGACGGACCAGATTACAGGCTGATCGGAGGTGAAGACGGTATCGAGTTTCGGGCCGAGCGTCAGGCGGCCATCGCGGCTGAGAGAGATGCCGTCGAACCGGCCGCGGATGAAATCGTTATAAGAGGTCATTTCCCAAGTGGTGGAGCCGCTGGGAAAAGCGGGAAAAGCAAGCAGCAGCAGAAGAGCCGTGGCGCACGCACTCATGCGTGCAGCGTTCACACTCGTGTGAACGCGTCTTGTTTCCACCTTCTTAGCGAGCTGAGCCAGGGCCAACACGGAGCCGCGACCGTGAGGGAGCGGAGCGCGCAGGCGCGAAGCCAACACGAAGAGTCCTTTCCCATGTCCTCTCCGCGAATCTCCGCCGTCTCCGCGTCTTCGCGTCGAGATCCACCTTACGGGCCATGCCAAATTCAAGCTCATTCTTTCACTTCCACCTGGACGGTTTTGACGCCGGTGATTACGGCGCCGCCGCCATCGATTTCCATCTCGGCGACCTTGGAATTGCGCGTGGACGGCGATCCGTCCAGTATCAGCGCTACAGATGCCGGCGGGGCGGGCATGTCTGCGCCTTCCACTTGAAAGGCGGGGTCGGTGCGCCAGACGCGGACGTACGCCTTGGTGTTCTGGTGCAGATCGTTGACGGTGTCGATCAACTGGCGCGGGCTGCGCGGACTCGAGGTCAGTATCTGGTGGAAGTCGGTGAGGTTCGCGGCCATCGCATCGGAGACGGTGAAATAGAGCGGCCCGGATTGCGCGCCGATGGGCACTTGATAATCGACGGTGCGCGTGGTTTCGGCGCCATCGTCGCCGGTGAGCAGCACGCTCAACTTGAGCTTCTCGCCGGGGCGGACCTCGCGGCGCGAGAGTGTGACGCCATCGATGTTGAGCTGCTTCTTTTCGTCGAAGACTTCGATATTGATGGACACCTTCTTGAGCTTGAGCGAATTGAAGCCGCTCTGCATGATGTAGGCGGCGGGGATGGCGGCGTTGAGCGACACCTGGGTAGCGGCGCCGTTATCGGCCGAGTAGAGATTGTCGAGGCGAACGGGCGCGGGCGCGTTCAGGAATTCCATCTCGCCGGTGACGCGAAGGGTAGCGGCGCCGAGGGTGCGCTCGGTGCGGTCGATGACGGAGAAAACGGCCATCTGAAGCAGCAGCGGCGAGAGCAGCGGGTCGTCCACTATCTGCATTCGATAGGACTCTATGGGCTTCCCGCCGCGCGATACGGAGAACGACATCGGCGCCATGGAGGGACGCTTGCCGAGTTCGCCGGAAACGGCGGTGTCGCGGTCCTGGGAGATGGTTCCCATCCATTCGCGCGCGCTCGAGAGCTTGAAAGACGTGTTGACGTTCGGCATCAGCGTGATGACTTCGGCGCGGGCGAAAGGCAGCGCGGTAGCGCCGATATCGAGGAAGCGGTGACCGAAGGCATAGATGCGGGAGCCATCGATATAGGTGACGGTGCCATCGGCGCCCACGCCCATATCGCCGGACATGAGCTGGACGGAAATCATGGAGCCGGGTTTGAGATCGGCGGGGTTGCCCATGGCGGGCGGAATGTCGCCGCCGGCTGAAATTCCCTGGCTCGGTTCCAGGCCGAGGGCGCGGAGTTGGGGCGCGAAGGCGTCGAGGGTGGCGCGGGTGAATCCGCCGAAAGAGATGGGCGTGGCGATATCGATGAGGCGCGATTCGCCGGCGAGAGCGGATTGGACCTTGGGCAAACCGCGGGTGACGTCGCGTTCGGCGAGGGCGAGCACGGGATGCTGCGCGGGGATTTGGGCGAGAGAAGCGGAGACGCGCAGCATGTCCTCGATGGGACGAATGCCGGCGATGGGGTCCTTGGAAAAGGGGAAGGCCATGGCGACGGCGCCGATCAGTTTGCCGTCGATGTAGACGGGGCTGCCGCTCATGCCTTGCATGACGCCGGTGTGTTCCAGCGGGCCGCCGGAGAGGCGCGCGATGATGAGCGATTCCTTGGGCCCGATATTTTCGAGGATGCCGAGGACCTCGACCTGGAATTCATCGATCCGGTTGCCGGCGAAGACCGTGCGCCCAGTGCCGTGCATTCCGGGGTGGATGGACTTAAGCGGAAGAAATTGAGTTTGCGCAGGCGCCGAAAGAGCTGCGGACAGGGCAAGAACCGCCGAAACTGCGAAACGGGGCACCATTCCATTGTAGACGTGCGGTTGGGCGGCAGGTTGCCGAGTTGCGGATCTATCGATTTTCAAGAATTGGCAGCGAAAATTTGACCGTGAGGGAACGGTACGCTACCATATGAATGCGGGGTGGAGCAGTCTGGTAGCTCGTTGGGCTCATAACCCAAAGGTCGAAGGTTCAAATCCTTCCCCCGCAACCAAATTCCTCAATTGGTTACGGTTCCTTCCGGCCCTTTCTCCCTATCAATTGCTAACGGATTGCTAACACTGGCCTCCGCTTTGTGGCGGACCTTCGCATCGGCCATCGACTTTTCGTAGCGGGCGCTGGCTTCCTTGCCGCGGCCTGGGAAGAGATGTCCGTAGGTATCGAAGGTAACCTTGATGCTGGAGTGGCCCATCTGGTCGCGAACGTAGGCGGCGGTTTCGCCCTGGGCAATCAACTGGCTGGCGAAGAAGTGTCGCAGGTCATGAAAGCGAGTGCCTGCCATACCGGCCTTTTCAGCGATGGGCTTCCAAACCTCTGCGTCGAATTGATCCGGGTCTATGAAGCCGTTGCAATCGCCGGGGAAGATGAAAGCGCCGTCTGGTTTGCCGACCTTCAGATCGGCCAGCATCTTCATTACGCTCTCGGTCGCAGCGATGCGGCGTAACGATTTCCGAGACTTCGGCGGCCCAACGTGCCACTCCCATTTGTGCGCGCCATCTGTACCGCGGCGTTTCGAGATTGCGTGACGCACATTTACCTCGTTGCCAAACCACTCGATATCATCGAACCGAAGGCCGAGAGCCTCGTTTCGTCGCACGCCGGTAAACGCTCCCGTATAGGCCAGCACGTAACTGAGGCCGCCCAACTCCTTCGCCGCGCCGATCAGTGCCCAGACCTGTTCGGGTGTCGGCGGCGTGATCTGGCGGGATTCCAGTGGCGGAAGCTCGAGCCCCAAAGTGGGATCGTGGAACGCGAAACCGCGTCGCAGGGCACTTGGCCCCCTTTTGCCGGCTAGCATCGTGCGCAGTAGCGTAACGGTGTTGTGGATCGTCTTCGAAGAAAGCTCGTCTTCGATCATGCCGCTCACGGCCGCGTCAATATGATCGAACCGTAGAGCCGATACCGCGATCGCTCCGAGCCGCGGAGCGAGTTGCTTGTTGATGATCGAACCATATCCCGATTCCGTGCTGCCGCGGATCAGACGCCTACCGGCCAGCCAATCCTCTGCGAACTTCTCAAACGTGACGGAAGATGGTCGGGCATACGTTCCCTTATCGATGGCTCCCAGGACTTCGTTCAACCGGGCCTGCGCCTCGGTACGCTTTTTGAATTTACCTTCCCACTGCTGGACACCTGCCGGATCGCGGTAGATGATCGCCCACGTCTTGCGCCTGCCGCTAGGCTTGACGATATGGCCGCCCTGGCTCATTGCATAGTCCCTTTAGCAGCCGCCTCCACAATCGCCCGCAGATCTTCCTCTGTAAATCGGACGAATTTTCCGAGTTTACGGTGAGGAATGGCCTTGCGCCTTGTGCGCTCGTAGATCCAGCCCGCCGTCACCCCCAAGCGCTGCGCGGCCTCTTCGACAGTCAGAAACAGTCTGCCTATCGCAGCCGGTTGAGATGATAACACGGCGATCTGGTTGTGGTTGGCCGTGCTCACCATACCCTCCTCCGCTTCAGAATCCTCGTCTCCTCAAGAGGCATCAGCTCGCCCGCCTAGCCGACCGCCACTATCGCCCATCCTTGCAGCCGAACCAGGACACCCGGCTTGTTCCAGTCGAGCGCCTCGTTGGACAGAAGAAAAGACTGCCCTCGATAGCGCTTGCCCGGCAGCAGAACGCCTCGTTCCCATCGCCTACGGGCAGGCAGGACTTCTATTTCCAGGCTTCGCCCTCCAGCCCCATTTGTACAACGACTGGCAGATCTTTTCAAATGAAGCGCACCTTCATCGAAATTCTTGAAGGGTAGAGTATCCTCGACGGAATGGGAGGGCTCCTCCAGACCCGGTCCGCTTCCTCTTTGATTGCGCCTCCGTTTGACCAGCGGCTCGGTTTCGGCAATAACGGGCCATGACCACATCAGCGGAGGCTTCACTCATTGAGAAGGCGCTTCTTCAACGACGACTGCCCTCTGGCGGCTGGAGCTTCTTCAGCTCAGAACAAGCAAGTTTGGAAGCGACTTGCCTGGCTGGTCTCGCGCTCGGGTCCAACAGCCGGGGCGACGCGGTTTCGACGCTTCGCTTCTTGAAGAAGTCGCAGCTTTCCGACGGGGGGTGGCCGGCCTTTCAAGGCGACTCAGAGGCGGCATGGACAACGGCCCTCGCCCTCTCAACTTTGACTGTGCTGAATGAAATATCGGACGCCAGCGACAGAGCACTGAGATGGCTGCTGGAAGAACGAGGCAAAGAGGGGCATTGGTTCTGGCGGTGGAAATTTAAAACCGCTGATCGCAACGTTCAATTCGATCCCGATAAGTATGGTTGGCCGTGGACTTCGGGCTCCGCAAGCTGGGTCATCCCCACGGCGTTCAGCATCATAGCCATCAAGCAATTCACGGTCTGCAATCGTTCCGAGGCGTCGGAGAACCGAATCCATCTGGGCGTCGAAATGCTTCTGGATCGTGCGTGCGTCGACGGAGGTTGGAACTCTGGAAACAGCGTGGCGTACGGGGTGCCGCTACGCCCCCATGTTGAGGCGACGGCGATCGCGCTGTTGGCGCTGCAGGACGAGCCGCGAAGTGAGCTGACTCAAAGAAGCCTGGTGTGGCTAAAGAAAGAGGCGGACAGCGTCGATTCTGTATCCAGCCTCGCGTGGTGCATTCTCAGCTTGTTCGTGTACCAAGAGTCCGTCGAGGCTCTCAAGAACAGGCTGGCGACGATCATCGGAGACGGCCGCGACATCCGGAACAATGCAACACTCGCCACCGGGATTCTCGCCCTGAAGTGCGGCGAGATGATTCATCCGTTCGTGGTGCTGCGATGAAGCTCGATCGGAGACGATTCCTTGGCTCTTCAGTGGGTGTGGCCGCGACAGTTGGGATAACGGCCGAATGGGTTTGGCCGAAGCACTCTGTATCGTATCGGAGACCCCGTTCGGCAGTTGCGGTGCTGAATGTGGACGAGTACTCAGAGAAGGTCGAGGCGCTGCTTCTGGATGGATTGCGGTTGTTCCGGTTAAAGGTGCTGGGCCAGTCGATTCTTCTCAAACCAAATCTGGTGGAAGATTTGCCGGGACCCGTAAACACGAGCGCAACTCTTGTCGGAGCGGCGGCACGATCGTTCCTTCGTCTCGGCGCCGCCCATGTTGTGATCGGCGAAGGCCCGGGACATCAACGCGACACTGAACTCGTAGTGCAGGTCGCGGGTCTGAAGCCGCATCTTAGCGAACGGCAGATCGAGTTCGTGGATCTGAACCGCGACGAGCTCAGGAAAGTGAAGCTGAAAGCCAATTACAGCGGCCTCGGAGAGCTGTGGCTGCCGCGCTCGGTTCTCGATGCCGACTTCGTAGTCTCAATGCCCAAGGTGAAGACACATCACTGGGCAGGGGTCACCCTCAGCCTAAAGAATATGTTCGGTATAGTGCCGGGAATGAAGTATGGCTGGCTGAAGAACCTACTGCACTGGAGTGGAATTCACGAAAGCATCCTCGACATCTGCGCGACGGTTCCGATTCACTTCGTGATCGCAGACGGAATCACCGCCATGGAAGGCAACGGACCTCTTCAAGGAAGCGCCCGCCAACTGAGGAAGATTGTGCTTGCCGATGATCCTGTCGCGGCAGACGCGACCTGCGCACGGCTTATGGGGTTTGATCCACTGCGAGTTCGGCATCTTGCTGAGGGGTGCCATTTCCTCGGCAACCTTCGAGAAGATCGCGTCAGGATGTTGGCGGAAGGAGTGGGACCACCGACGCTCCCGTTTTCCGTATTGCCAGAATTTCGCTATCTCCTCGCAGCGAAGAGCTAGAAAGAACTTCTGACGAAAGTCTAGATGCCGGCTAAAGGCGTCCTGAAACAAAAGGGAACGAGGAAAAGTGGTTCCCTCGGGAAAAATTATGGTGACCCCACCGCCTCCAATCTACTGGCTGCCTGGGCTGGCTAGTGTCGGCCGGAAGGAATGAGGGAAAGTGGTTCCCACAAAAAAAGTGCAGCGCCCCCGGCGAGCTCGATCTCCTGGCTTCCCGGGCGCCGGTCTCGCCAGGAAGGAACGAGTAAAAGTGGTTCCCTCGAAAACAAAGTGCGGCGACTCTCGGCGATTTCGATCTCCTGACTTCATGGCCAGCACCGGTCTCGGCCAGAAGGAATGAGGAAAAGTGGTTCCGTCCAGAAAGAGCACGGCGACTCTCCCGCGGCACTGACCTCCTGGTTTCCTGGACGCGGGTCTGAACCGAGAGGAATGAGTAAAAGTGGTTCCTGCAAAGAAATGCGCCGGGATCATTCTTCGTCGCTGAATTGGAAGGTCTCCCGAGAGCCCGGGACGGGGTGGGTTTCGCGAGAGACCGAAAAGTTGAGGGGCCCGCAGAATGATTCTGGCTTAGTATCAGGCTTCAAGGAGCCCCGACGAGTGTTCTCCTCGATCCAAGATTTGTCCGAGAAGCTAGAGGCCGCCAAGTACGTCACCGATCCCGTGACGCTGAAGGTCATCTATCTAGCGGCGCAAATGCAAAAGCCGGTCCTCGCGGAAGGACCGCCGGGCTCTGGGAAAACAGAGCTCGCCAAAGTAGTTGCTCTCGCAGCAGACACCACTATCGAACGTCTTCAGTGCTACGAGGGAATCAATGAAGATAAGGCAATTGGCAAGTTCGATGAATCGCTGCAGCGTCTCTACCTGAATACACAGGGCACCGCTTCAGGTAAGGAATGGGCGTCCCTGCGCCGCGACCTCCATACGCTTGAGTTCTTCCAGGAAGGACCACTGCTGCGGGCGCTTCTGTGCGAGAAACCGTGTGTCCTGCTGATCGACGAGATCGACAAAGTGGGCGAGGAATTCGAGGCGGAGCTCCTTGAAATCCTGAGTGACTGGCAAATCTCCATCCCCAAGATCGGCACGATCAAAGCGAGGAGCCGGCCTTTTGTTGTGCTGACATCGAACGAGGTTCGCCGGATTGGCGATCCACTGCGGCGCCGCAGCCTGTACCTTCGGTTCGAGCATCCCTCGATCGAGCGGGAGACCCGAATCCTGGAAAAGCGGACGGCCGGAACCCACATGGATTTGCATGGACAGCTCGCCGGGTTCGCTCACGCGCTTCGGGGCTACACGCTCGAGAAGCCGCCCTCGATCGCAGAGATGCTGGATCTGGCAGAAGCACTGAAAATCCTGGGAGTTCATGAAATAAGCGCCGACTTGCGAGACGTGTTGTTACCCCTCATTGCGAAGACACAGAATGATCGCAAGCGGCTGTTGCTGAGGGATGGGTTCGAGAG
>PLDF01000096.1:11099-14289 GCA_003135055.1 Bryobacterales bacterium
CTCGTTCGAGCGATCATTCAAGTCGAATCCGCGTGGCAACCAGGAGTTGTGTCCTCGAAGGGCGCGATGGGCTTGATGCAACTGATGCCTGCGACTGCGGAGCACTTTGGTGTGACCCATCCGTTCTATATTCACGAAAACGTTCGCGGCGGGGTCGCCTACCTGGCAGAGCTTCAGGAGTTGTTCCATGGCGACCTTCGTCTGGTCATAGCTGCCTATGCTGCCGGCGAGCGGCCGGTCCTCGCGCGGGGACTCGATTATTCGTCGGAAGAGGTTTACACCTACGTTCAACGGATCGGACAACAGTATCGCGCCGAATTGAGGCGCACAGGAGGGAAATAGTATGTGCCATCTAACGGCCTGCATCTGCATGTTGATCTTGCTGGGAAGCGCTTCGGGACAAACGAAGCAGAGTCCGACGAGGCCAACACCAGCGGTAGTCATCGCGCCCGTAGGCAGCGGGGCAAAGCTCGATCCGGTGACCCTGACCCGCGCCAGCCTTGATGAGAAGGTGATCACGCTTCGGCTGAGTCCGCGAGTAGCTACCTCGATTCGGATGCCAGAGCCCGTTAATTCGGTTGTCATTGGGGATCCAGAACGCTTCCAGGCTGAGCATTCGGAACATGAGCCGGAACTCGTGACCGTAAAGCCAGTTTCCGCCGCACCGGCGCAGACGAACCTGTTGATCACGACGACTCTGGGGCACCAACTGAATCTCTTGCTGATCAGCTCCGGTCAGCAGAGCGGCGGAACGCAGACGGTAGATGTGTTGTTGAAGTACGGCAAGCCCACGGGAGGAAGCTTCCTCGTCGAGGATAGTCCTCTTTCTGCATCACTGGTCGCTGAAACGCAGAAGCTTGATGTCTCAGGCAAGCCGCCCAAGTTGGCGTCGATTGGTCCGCAGGCGACGTCACTAGCCGGGTTGATAAAGGCAGCGCCTGTCGATACTTCGAGCACTGTCGACGAGAAATCAGGCGCGGTATTGGACAAATTACTCGACCGCCAGAAACGGGCGTCGCTTCCGGTCTTGTATGCGCAGCATCCAGGCCAGATCGATGCCGGACCGCGAATCAAAGCGGGCGTCAGCGAGGTGCTCGACCAGGGACAGGATGTCGTTGTTCTGTTTTCCGTAGTGAACCCGGCGAACCATGCGATCGAGATTCTGCCGCCACAAGTTCAGCTGGGAGGCAAGGTCAAGAAAAAGTGGACAACGGCGGAGCAGTTGCGCGTAATCGATTTCCGATTAAGCACGAGGCGTTTGGGCGCCGGACAGCGGGCGGATGGAGTTGTGGTTTTTGAAAGGCCAAGTTTCAAGGAATCAAACGAGACGCTCTTCTTGCAAGTCGCCGATTCGGGCGCGGTTGATCTTCCGGCGCTCGCGCCCATCGGTTTCGGAATCAGCAGTTTTCGAGGAGGTTCAGCGCATGAAGTCCGATGACACAACCAGGCGAATCGAACCGGCAGAGGACCGCGACGATAATATCCACGTCGAGCACGAGGTTGAAACTGAGGCGGCAGAGCTGCATGAGCCACAGCCAACCGGATGGGCGGCGCAGCTTCGTCAAATCATGCAGCGGTCTACGCAGGGGGAGGCCAAGACTAACGTCAAACGGCAACAGCTCAAAGAAGACCGAACGAAAAGCTTTCTATTGCTGGCCGGGCTCACGGTCGTGCTTTCACTCGCGTTCTTTGCAATGTTCTCGACACCGAACAGCCGAAAGGACATCGGCAGGGCGGACCATCCCAATCTCGGCCGCGGGCGAGGCGCAGAGAACCCGGATACAAGCCACTCGGTGACGCCGCTGCTGAGCGCCGACACTCGGCGCCCGGACGACAACGCCGGTAGCCTGAGTCCGGAGGACATCCGCAATACGGCGAAGCAGCGCATGTTGGCGCAGGCAAGTCCTTCTTTCGGAACTGCCCCGGAGCCGCCGCCCGAGGTTCCCCGTCCGGAGCCGAAAGATTACGCTTTGAACAGGATTCAGTTTCCTTCGGACAGTCCAGAACAGACACCACCTCCACCAGTTCCGAATACCGAGAAGCTCACAAAGGCGTCGCTGGTGTTTGTCAGTGCGACGTCGGGGACGCGCGGATCTGCTCCCGCAGTGAGCAATGTCCAACCAGCAGTGCTTGAACGGAACTCCGAGTTTATGGCACTTCCGGCTGGGACTCGGCTTGTGGCTCGGTTGCAGACGCCAGTGAGTTCCGCGGTCAAGACACCCGTCGTTGCCGCCATCGAATACAACTATGAGCGCGACGGCGAGACTGTGATTCCGGCGGGATCAAAGGCATTTGGAGAGCTTAGCCAGGTTAACGAGCAAGGCTACGTCGGAATCCAGTTCCATTCGATCCAGTTGCCAGATGAAACCACGCAGAAAATTGAGGGGCACGCGGTCGGATTGCAGTATCAGCCGCTCCGGGGCGAGGTTACCGGCCGTAATACGGGCAAGAAATTTCTGGTTCGCAGCCTGACGGGCGTGGGCACGATTCTGGCCGCAACGGTCGGGGTTCAAACCGGAACCGGGGTCACTGACGCGTTCTCGAATAACGTTCTGCTGCGGGGGCAGGTCGCAAACAATGTGGCGAACGCGGGACAACAGCAACTGAACGAACTAGCCTATCGCCAGAACATCGTCGTGACGGTGCCGGGCAACACACGCTTCTTTATCGTACTGGCGAAGCCCGCCAGTAGCGGTAGCGCTGGCGCCTCGCCAGGCGGTCAGGTTCTCTCCACCAATCCGAGCTACGCTAACGCCTCCACCCCGAGTGCGCAGGAACTGCGGGAGCTGCTGGAACTGAAGCAAGAGCTAACGCAGATGTATCAGCAGCAACAGAAGACCCAAATCGCGCAGACCCCACCTGACCAACAGTAGGTTCACATTGGAGGCGGAACGGCGCCACCGACTCATTTGGCGGATCCTTCCGGATCGGGTTAAAGTAGTGCTGAGGAGAGTTGGATGTCTTCTTGGCCTGCGCTCTTTGCTGCTGCCCTTGCGATATGGCTCGTCCTGAAGGGACCGGCAGCGAGGACACCATCCTGGGTTCAAAGAGCCTGCCGCGTCGCGCTGGCGTTTTTCCTCTACTCCGGCTTCCTATACCTCTTGAAATGGAATCCATTCTGGAAGTGGATGCTGTCGGTGGGCTTCGAGAGCCGCAACAAGACGGAAGGTTTTCTGATCCTGATATCGAC
>PLDF01000475.1 GCA_003135055.1 Bryobacterales bacterium
CATTGCGGGGGTCGTAGGCCCAAACTCATGACGGCCAATGTACGTGCCAGTTGACCCAGGGTAGCGATGGCATGATCTACGGGAGCGCCCAGCAGGGTGGGATATATGGCGGTGGCGATATCTTCGCATTGGATGCCGGACTGCCGAAGCCCGCGCCGAGGGCTGAGTATTTTCACCCCGGCTTGGGGCCGGTTGGCACGCAGGTGCGGATCTGGGGTCATAACCTGTTGGCGGCGCGGCTAACATTTTCCTGCACTTCAAAGAAGTTCTCAAGGACTTCGATCTGGCAAGAACTGTCGGGAGATCCAAAGTCGTCATGGAACCGGCGGGCGTGGTGGGCATATTTACGCCGTGGAATTCGAGCGCCGGCTCGATCGCGATCAAGGTGGCTCCGGCAATCGCTGCCGGATGCACTGTTGTCATCAAGCCCAGCGAGATGAGCGCGATGCAAACGGAAGTGTTGATGGACGCCTTTCATGAAGCCGGTTTGCCTCCTGGCGTTATCAATTTCGTGACCGGCCTCGGTGAGGTCGTCGGGACGGAGTTGACGAAAAGTCCCGACATTCAAAAGATCGCGTTCACCGGTTCGACGCAGATCGGAAAACTGGTCGCGAAGAACTCCCTGGACACGATGAAGCGCTTGACGCTGGAACTCGGCGGCAAGTCGCCGAACATCATTCTGGACGACGCCGATTTCTCCACTGCCATTCCGATGGCTGTCGCAAGCCTGTTACCTGAACAACGGTCAAGCCTGCATCGCGGCTTCGCGCCTGATCGTGCCGGAAGACCGGCTGGGCGAAGTGAAGCGATTGGTGAGAGCGGCCGTCGAACAAATCAAGATGGGCGATCCGCGAAACAAGGATGTGACTCTCGGCCCATTGGCCAGCATAAAGCAGTATAAGCGCGTTCAGGAATACATCAAGTCGGGCATCGAGGAAGGCGCGGAACTCGTTATCGGCGGGGAAGGTCATCCTTCCGGGCTTGAGGATGGGAATTTCGTGAAGCCCACCGTGTTCGCCAACGTCACGCGCGACATGCGGATCGCGAAGGAAGAGATCTTCGGACCGGTCTTGTCGATATTGACGTACAAGACGGAAGCTGAAGCCATTGAAATTGCCAACGACACGGAATTCGGGCTCATCGCTTACGTAAGCTCGGCCGACCCGGAACCCGCGAACCGTGTGGCGCGCAAACTTGCCGCCGGCCGGGTCCTCATCAATACAATAGGCCACGATCCGTTTGCTCCCTTCGGCGGGTTCAAACAATCGGGAATTGGTCGGGAAGGCGGGATCTTCGGACTGCAGGAGTATCTGGAGCCCAAAGCGATCATCAGCTAACCCGAGAAATGTCCCGAAATGAAGGCCGTGTCAAGGCGAAACTAAGCAGTGAGAGAAAGATGACCGTCAACGTACCAGACCGTTTCAAAGCCGCGAACGCCTTTTGGATAGGGCTCTCTAAGATCGGACTAACTCCAGCAGCAGTGCTGAGCCAGGCGCGGGTGCCAGTGACGGTCTACGACGGCAAGAAGAACCTTGTGACGACAGCGCAGTTCTTCGCGCTTTGGCGTGCCGTCGGCGAGCTTTCCCCCGATCCCGCCGCAGGCCTGAAGATTGCCACCCAGATCGATGTTGGAAATCGGCCGCCGTCAACGATGGCGGCCTATTTCGCCCGCGACTACCGGGACGCTCTTACTCGCCTTGCCCGCTTCAAGCAATTGTGTACGCCCGAGGAGCTGCAAATCAAGATCGGCAAGGACGAATGCTTAATAGAGCCCGTGTGGCAACACGCGCAGGAGGAAACGCCGCCCCTCTTGACGGACGCCGCCTTTGCATCATTCGTTGAACTCGGTCGCCGTGGTACGGGGCATCCGGTGAATCCGAAAAGGGTGGAGCTCAAGCGCAAAGCAGAAGCGACCGTTCGATCAGCGAGCAGGTGAAATGGATTCTTAAACGCCTGCTGGCCGGGGCCCGTCCCGACGTCTCGGCCGTGGCGCGTGAGCTTGGGCTAAGCGATCGGACCCTGCAGAGGCGGATCGACGACGACGGGACGACTTTTCGTAAGTTGCTTCTGGAGGCGCGGCAGGAACTGGCGCGCGAATACCCCAATCGGCCGGATATCGATGTCGCAGAGGTGGCATACCTGCTTGGCTACGAGGATTCGAATTCTTTTTATCGAGCTTTCCGGACGTGGGAAGGCACGACGCCCGCCCAGTTGAGGTCGGCGCTCAGACAATCAGATAACTAGGCAACAGGTGGAGGTACTTATGAACAAAGTATGGTTGGTCACTGGGAGCGCGAGCGGTTTGGGCCGAAACATCGCGGAAGCTATACTCGAATCCGACGATCAGCTCGTCGCCACAGCACGCGACCCGAAGCGACTTGATGACCTGATAAAAACATTCGGCGAGCGCGTCCGCGCGGTTCCTCTTGACGTGGCAGATGAAAACGCGGCTAGGGCCGCCGTCCAGGCAGCGATTGACGCGTTTGGGCGTCTCGACGTGGTCGCTAATAACGCCGGGTTCGGCGATATTGCGCCGTTCGAGCAGTTGAGCGCGGAGAGGTTCAAGGCGGTGATTGACACCAACTTCTATGGCGTCGTTAACGTCACCCGTGCGGCCGTACCGCACATGCGCAAGCAAAGGAGCGGCTGCATCCTCCAGATATCGTCGGTCGGCGGCCGACTGACCCGACCTGGCAGCACGCCTTACCATGCAGCGAAGTGGGCCGTTGGAGGCTTTACGGAATCTCTTGCCCAGGAACTGTCCCCGTTCGGGGTGAAGGTTTGCGCCCTTGAACCCGGCGGAATGCGGACGAACTGGGGTGCCCGCGCGAACCAGGACACGCCCGAACTCCTCCCCGACTATGAACCGTCCGTTGGCGCTGTTGCCAAGGCCTTGAAATCGTATTGGGGTAAAGAGGTCAGCGATCCCGTCAAGGTGGCTCAGGTTGTGCTCCGTCTGGCGGCGAGTGACAGCCTTCCGGCGCACCTGTTGATCGGCAGCGATGCGGTTCGCTTCGCCGCAGAAGCCGAGAAGACGCGAGGAGCCGAGGCTGCGCAGTGGCGGGAGGTGAGCTTGTCAACAGACGTCGACTCTTCCACGGTTTTGCCGGACATTCGATTTTGACGTTACGACCTGGGCGCGCATGGTAGAGGTGAGCGAACGCCGGGCTGGAATGACTCGCTAACCCGCCTGCTGAAAGAGGAATGACTATGAACCTATCGTTTGAAAGCAAGGTCGCACTCGTCACCGGCGCTGCCGGCGCCAGTGCTACGGTCTCGAAAACGCAGCCCCAAGGCCATCCCAGCGCCTATCTGTATCGAAGCTCGTGACCAAAATCGTAGAGTCCCACGGGAACTTTAACGGATTCGCGTCATCTCTATGAGATATTATTCGACACCCTTTAGGTTTGTCGATTTTGCGTTCATGATTCTATCAAGCCATACGCCATCTGCCGCAAGTCTGATGACAC
>PLDF01000115.1 GCA_003135055.1 Bryobacterales bacterium
TGGCGATTGCGTATTTGCTGCGGCCGACGGCGCCGCCTCCGCGCGTGATCGGAATTACGCAGCTGACGCACGATGGGACGCCGAAGCTGGCCGGGGGATCGGGTCCACCGACGGACATGCTGACGGATGGGCTGCGGGTGTATTTCCAGCTGCAGTCTCTTTCGGAGGCCGCGGTCATGCAAGTGTCGACGGAAGGAGGCGAGGCGGAGAGGGTGAGGCTTCCCTTTCAGATGGCTGGGCTGGTCGACCTGTCGGCGGCGAAGTCGGAGCTGCTGTTTCAGGGACCGCCGTTTGACACGAGCCTGGGTACGGGAACGCTGTGGACGATGGCGGTGCCGGGCGGACAGCCGCGACGGATCGGGAATCTGACGGCGTTCGATGCGACGTGGGCTCCGGGCGGGGAGCGGATTTACTACGCGGTGGGGCCGGAGATCCGGGTGGCGCGGAGCGATGGCAGCGAGGCGCGGAAGATTCTGGCGGTGCATGGGCAGCCGTACTGGATCCGGTTCTCGCACGATGGGCAGATGATTCGATTCAGCAGCTGGGACGAGAAGCTGAACACGAACAGTCTGTGGGAGGCGCGCGCGGATGGAAGCGGACTGAGGCGGACGCTGGAGGGCTGGAACCCGTCGCCGAACGAGTGCTGCGGGGCGTGGATGCCGGACGGGAGGTATTTCGTTTTTGCTTCGACGCGCGGGGGCTCGGGTAATGTTTGGGCGATTCGGGAGAAGCGGGACTGGTGGCGGAAGACGAATCCGGAGCCGGTGCAGCTGACGGTGGGACAGATGAGCTCGCAGATTCCGCTTCCCAGCACGGATGGGAAGAAGATTTTTTTCGTGGGCGCGAGCCCGAGAGGGGACCTGGAGCGCTACGACGCCGAGAAGAAGCTGTTCGCGCCGTATTTGCCGGGGCTTTCAGCGGAGGGATTGGCTTTTTCACGGGACGGCTTGAGGATGGCTTACGTGACCGTGCCGGATGGCGCTTTGTGGCAGGGCAAGGCGGACGGGACGGATCGTCGCGAGCTGACGTTTGCTCCGATGCAGGCGGGGCTGCCGCGCTGGTCGCCGGATGGTACGCAGATCGCGTTCGCGGGGCGAGAGCCGGGGAAAAGCTGGGCGATCTACATTGTGCCGGCGGAGGGAGGGAATCCGGAACAGTTGACCCCAGGCGACAACGACGACCTAGACCCGAGTTGGTCACCGAACGGCGATGCGATCGCGTACGGGGGTTCTCCTCCGGCGTCGGTCTCGTCGCAGAAGCATCCGATTCAATTCCTGAACCTGAAGAGCGTGGCGGTCCCGGCGCTGCCGGATTCTTGCCGATATTATGGCCCACGCTGGTCGCCGGATGGACGCTTACTGCTGGCGACCGATGGGGATGTGCGTGGGCTTGTGCTGTACGACTTCGCCAGCCACACCTGGGAAGAACTGACGACGCAGCCCGCAGTTTATGCAAACTGGTCGCACGATGGCGCGTGCGTGTATTTCAACGACTCGTTCGACGTGAAGATGCCGGTGTTCCGAGTCTGCCTGAAGGACCGCAAGCCGCAGCTGGTTGTGAATCTGGCGAAGCTGGGGACACTGGCGACGGGAACGTTTGGGCAGTGGACTGGGCTCGCTCCCGATGGGTCGATTCTGGCGGTGCGCGACATCAGCCTCGAAGAAATTTATGCGCTGGAAGCGCAGCTACCGTAGCTGATCCCCAGCGGCGATCCGTCTCTGCCTACTGCATGGTGAGGAGAGCGGCCATGGTGGCGGTGCCGTCCCAGAGGTTTTGGAGGCGGAGGTTTTCGTTGGCGGCGTGCTGGTTGTCGTCGTAGTTGGCGATGGGGACGGTGATGGTGCGAGTGTGGGCGGCTCGCTCCATGGCGCCGAGGGGAACGCTGCCGCCCATGGTGGGCAGGAGGACGACCTGGCTGCTCCTCACGCTGCTTGTGCTCTTCAGACTGCTGGCGTTCTCTGTGGCAGCGCTTTGGACGGCGGCGATGACTAACTTTGCGATGGGCAGATCCATGGGCGTGCGGACGGCATTGTAGCTGGCCTGGTCGCGGACGATCATAGCAACGCGCGGATGCGTGGTGAGGATCTGCTGCGTGGGTTCGGTGTCGACGATGAAGTAGCCGCGGGAACGGACGTAGTCGACGACGCGCTGCTGCTGGACGCGCCAGTCAATGCCGACGACGAGGCGGAGGTCGAGGTCGGCGGTGGCGGTGGGCGGGATAACGTTGGCGGCGTGAGCTCCGGTGGCGCCGGAGGAGAGGCCGTTGATGTTGAGGGAGGGCTGATTGATGAGGGAGAGGAGGTGGGCGGGCGCGTTTTCCGTGTGGCCGATCCAGAAGGCATTCATGAGCATTTGGTCGTTGACGGGGGCGCGGGCGAGGGCGGCTTTTTCTGTGGGGCTGAGGGGCGCGATGCCGTCGTAGAAATGCGGGATGAGGACGTGGCCGTTCGCGTCTTTCATGCCGGCGAGGAGTTGGGCGAGCATGAGAGCGGGGTTGGGCGCCCAGTTGCCGTAGTGTCCGCTGTGGAGGCCGTGATGCGGGCCGTAGACGGTGATAGCAAGGTGCGTATCGCCGCGCGCGCCGAAGACGACGGTTTGCGCGCCGGACTGGTCGACGGGGCCATCGCAGATGAGGAAGACGTCGCCGTGGACGAGCGCAGAGTTGGCGGTGAGGATTTGCTCGAGGTGGGGCGAGCCGGCTTCTTCTTCGCCTTCCCAGACGAAGCGGATGTTGGCGTGGAGTGGAATGTTGGCGGCGCGGAGGGCCTCGAGGGCGGTGAGTTGGGCGAAGATGGCGGCCTTGTCGTCGCCGGCGGAGCGGGCGTAGATGCGCTGCTCGCCATCGACGGTGCGGAGGGTGGGCGTGAAGGGAGTGGGGATGTCCCACTCAGAAGGGGTGACGGGCTGGCCATCGTAGTGGGCGTAGAAGACGATGGTGTGCTTTGCGCCGGGAGTGTCAATGCGGCCGTAGACGACGGGCGGGGCGTCGGGGATTTCGAGGAGGCGCGCATCGACGTTGCGGCGCTGGAGTTCGTGGATGAGGAGGCCGGCGTTGCGGTGGAGACCGTCGGGATCGGCGGCGACATTGGGGATAGAAAGAAAGCTGGAGAAGCTCTGAGTAAGAGGGGAGCGGTGGGCGGTGGTGTATTG
>PLDF01000023.1 GCA_003135055.1 Bryobacterales bacterium
ATCTGATGGAGTCGGCGGTGAATGCGATCGAGCGGGCGGCCGCGCGACGGCGTCCAGAACGCGCCGCTCACCTGACCACTGGTGTCGAGGGCGAGCGGGCAGCGTTTTTCTGGCTGATGCGCCGAGGCTACGTCGTGGTGGCTCGCGGCTGGCATTCCTCGCGAGCGCCGGGCGATCTCGACCTGATCGCGTGGCACGGCGATACGTTGTGTTTTGTCGAGGTGAAGACCCGCACCACGCGCGCGGTCGCTCCTGCGCAAATGGCCGTCGATCGTCGCAAGCGGCGGGTGCTGCGCCGGCTGGCACGACATTACTTGCGACAGCTTCCGAACCGTGAAGTGGAGACGCGCTTCGACATCCTGTCGATCTACCTGGAACGGGAAAAACTGCCGGATTTCGAACATTTTCCCGGCGCTTTCGGGTGGGTTGAGGCGGAACGCTGAGCGGGACTTGAAGCCGAAGAATGTGCCACGCGGTGTAGGTCATGGCAGCGAGAACGCGATGTACATGCCGCCAACGGGAGATTGAGGATCGCGTCCGCCGCTGGCAGCGATCACGACATACTGTTTGCCCTCAATGGAATAGGTAGCGGGCGTGGCGATGCCGGCGAAGGGAAGTTGCGTTTCCCAGAGGAGCTTGCCCGAGCTGCTGTCAAAGGCGCGAAATTTGCGGTCGTAGGAGGTTGCGCCAATGAAGAGGAGGCCGCCAGCCGTGAGAATAGGGCCGCCGTAGTTTTCCGAGCCGGTGTTGGCGATGCCTTGCGCGGCGAGCGCCGGATATTCGCCCAGAGGAATCTTCCAGAGATATTCGCCTGTGTTGAGGTCGATGGCGCTGAGCGTACCCCAGGGCGGCGCGATGGCGGGATAGCCATCGGGGTCGAGGAATTTGCGGTAGCCGGTGAAGCCGTACTGCATATTGGGGCCACCAGGCATGGTGTCCTGCGCATGTTCCGAGGGAGCGGAGCCAGCGGATTTGAGGTATTCGAGAAGCTCGGCAATTTTGGCGGCGTCGACGCTGGGCAGCGCCATCATCCGGCCACGACCGTGAGTGATCACGTCGGTGATCTGTGCGTCGGTGAGTCGCGTGGTGACGCCGACAAGCGATGGGAAAGCGGGGGGCGAGCCGGTGCGGTTGACTCCATGACAGATCGAGCACTGGGCCTGATAGGTTTTCGCGCCTGCGCCGGCGTTCGGGTTATAGGGGGTCAGGCCACCGGTCCAGGCCATTTCGTTGGCGTTGACGTAAAGAACGCCGGCAGCAGGATCGACGGCGGGACCACCCCATTCAGCGCCGCCATCAAAGCCGGGAAAGACGATGGTCTGGCGATCGACACCGAAGGGGATGAACTGGCCGTCGCTGCGAAAAGTGCGGAAGGTCTGTAGAGCCCAGTCGTGGGCGGCGGGCGTGCGGTTGGTCAGCATGTCTTCAGTGAGGCGCTGGCGCGCGTAGGGGGCGGGCGCAACGGGCATGGGTTGGGTGGGCGAGGTCTTTTCGCCCGGGACGTCGCTCGGCGGGTAAGCGTGTTCCTCGATGGGGAAGAGCGGCGATCCGGTAACGCGATCGTACAGGTAGACGACACCCTGCCTGGTGGTCTGCGCGACAGCGTCGATGAGTTGGCCGCCGCGGTCGACGGTGACGAGCGCAGGCGGCGCGGGAAAGTCACGATCCCAGATGTCGTGATGCACGCCCTGGAAATGCCAGAGACGCTTGCCGGTGGCGGCATCGAGGGCGAGCAGCGTGTCCGCGAAGAGGTCGTTGCCAATGCGATCGCCGCCGTAAAAATCAAAAACCGCGCTGCCAGTGGGGACATAGAGGATGCCGCGCGCGGCGTCGAGCGTCATGCCAGCCCAGTTGTTGGCTGCGCCCGCATCTTTCCAGGCGTCGGGCGGCCAGGTGTCGTAGCCGATTTCGCCGGGACGCGGAATGGTGTGGAAGCTCCAGCGCAGGGCGCCGGTGCGGACATCGAAAGCACGGATGTCGCCGGGAGGAGCGGGATGGGTTTCGGGGTTGCGGCCGCCGACGATGATGAGGTCCTTGTAGACAATGCCGGGGGTGGTGAGGGCGACGGATTGCTGTTCGTAATCGCCGCGCAGACCTTTGCGGAGATCGATGCGGCCGTCTTCGCCAAAGTCGGGGATGGATTTTCCAGTGGCCGGGTCGAGTGCGTAGAGGAAGTTCAGCACGCCCGCAAAAAGCCGGGCGTTCTTGCCATCCGTCCAGTACGCAAAGCCTCGTGAAGGCTGGCTGTTTTTGACTCCCGAGTCAAAAGTCCAGAGCAGGGAGCCGTTAGCGGCGTTGAGCGCGATGACTTTCCCGGTGAACGTATAGCCGAAGAGGACACGTCCGACGACGAGGGGGTTGGTTTCGAGATTGCCTTTTTCTCCCGTGTCGAACTGCCAGGCAACCTTGAGCTGGGCCACATTCGTGCGGTTGATGAGCGCGAGCGCAGAGTAGTGCTGGCCGTCGACGTTACCGTTGTAAGCGGCCCAGTCGATGTCGGGCTGCGCATGAACCTGGACGGACGAGGACGGGGCTGACTGAGACGGCCGTTTCGGTATGGGACCGGACGCGTGGGCAACACCAATCCCTGCGTAAAGTAGTGCGGAGCAGGAAACCGCAACGACACGATGACTGACACTCAAGTGCAATTCTCCTCCTGCGAGCCGATGGTATGATTCCGGCCATGTTACCGAAAACCAGGGGCAGCGTCGCCGGGGTACTGCTGACAGCGGCGGTTGTGGCTTGCTGTCCGGCGACGGCTCGCGCGGACGCCGGCATCCCCATGCTGCCTGTCACGTACCAGACCATGCTCTTTTTTCTGTTGCTGGTGATCATTATTGAAATGATCTACCTGCAGGCGCGACTGAAGCCGCCCATCATGCGCACGCTGATTGCTGTGACTACGGTGAATGCCGCAACAACGGGACTGGGATTTCCGCTGGCCTGGGTTACCTACAAGATTCTGGACTCGTGGGCTGGCTTTCCTGGCGGCCAGTCCGGCGTATTCAGCGATATGCAGTTCGTGCCGCTGTGGGTGTGCCAGAAGCTGTTTCCAGACTGGGAGGGAACCCACGGTCAGGTCTGGTTGATTATGGCGATGTTCGTGACGCTTCTGATTCCCTCGTATCTGCTGACGCGGATTCTCAAGTCGTGGGTGTTCGACTGGTATGATTTGCTGCGCTACGATGGCGACATCAAACCTGCCATCTTGGTGGCGAATCGACTTTCGTATCTCCTGTTGGCGCTTACGGGGTGCATGCTGCTGTTTCGGACGTTTAAAACTCCGTAGGGAGGGGCAGATCCGACTTCCGCATCTACGTGCATCACTCGTTCGCCACTTCGGCAGCCAGTGAACTGAGTACACCTCCATAGAGCGTGAAGAACTTGCTGTCCTCAAGGGAAGCGTCGTTGTTCCAGGTAGCGCTCGCGCAGTAATGGCGGCCGTTCTTCGCGGTAAGGGCAGTGGTCAGGTTCAGGACGCCTGGTTCCGATCCGCCTTTATAGGCGATCTGCTGCCAGTCCTTTTTTGTGGCAACGCCAGGATTGATCTGCATGGCTCCCAGGTCGCGGACGCCATCGATCAGGGTGCAAAGCTCCAGAGGGGTGAAGAACCACTCGATGTCGGTAGCGACAGGCTTGCCCGAAGCGAAAATGGCGACGTCGGGAAGGGGCAGCTTGTCGATTGCGGGCAACAGAGCGCGACGGCCTGCTGGATCGGCAGCGCGATAGCGCGCCAAAAGTCCAGCATTGGCGGGATCTTTGAGGGTGAAGGCTTCACGCGTGGAGAGGAAGGGCCGGTTACGCGGGGAAACCGCCTCGACGTTGTCGCGGCCGGCGATGGAAAGCAGAGCGTCGGCTGCAGTGTTGTCGCTGATGGAGATCATCTCGTTGGCGAGTGTAGCGAGGGTGAGCGGAGTTTGATCGGGCCAGGTACGAATGACGCCGCTGGGCAGGGACTTCCATGCGGGATTAAGAAACACAACCTGGTCCCAATGGTGCTTCTTCGCGGCGATCTCCGCTTTGAGCGCGTTGATGATGGCGAGCTTGAAGGCAGAGCCAACGGCGAGGGCCTGATCGGGATTGAGGGAGGCGCGGACTGTTCCGTCGGCTTCCACGACGAGGGCGACTTTGCCGGGAAGCTGGCTGAAGGGCTTGATGCTGTCCTCAAGCGGCACGGCGTGGAGCGGCTGCGCGTTGCCGAACCAGAGCATGGTGAACTGGCCCCGCGGATTGAGAGCGGCCTTGGCGGGGAAGCTGGCGCGCTCGAGGAAGACTGTGTAGCCATCGTCGGACTTATCGATGCGCTGGAACTTTCCGGACTGGCTGGTGTACTGGTCGACGACCTGCTGGACTTGCGCGATGGGAACCTGGGCCAGGAAAGCCGGGTCGAACCACACGGACTGGATGGGACCTGGGCCAAGAACGCGCGCGATAGCCTGCTCTGGGGTGATCGACGAGGGAGCCTGAGCGATCGCGGCGAAAGGGACCAAAGATAAGGCGAGGAACGCGACAAGGCACTTTAGGGTCATGTCTTTCCAGGGTTGGGGCCAAATTTCGGGCCGGTTACGACGGTTCATCATAACCCGGCGCAAAACGAGCCTTCCGAGAGCGCTGTTCACCGATTTGCCGAGCGATCCCTGTACACTTCGTGACGACGAATCTGTTCCACGAGCCATCGGAGTTGTGGCGTGCCCATCAAGACGATTATCGAGCCGTTTCGCATTAAGAGCGTGGAACCGATTCGCTGGACCACGCGCGCGCAGCGCGAGAAGCTGCTGAAGGCCGCGTACTACAACATGTTTCTTCTGCCGGCGGACGATGTGCTGATCGATCTGCTGACGGATTCGGGGACGGGGGCAATGTCCACGCATCAGTGGGCGGCGATCATGGAGGGCGACGAGAGCTATGCGGGAAGCCGCAGCTTCGTTCGGTTCCGCGATTCGGTTCAGGAGATTTTTGGGTACAAGCATGTGATCCCGACGCACCAGGGCCGCGCTGCAGAGCGGATTCTGTTCGGCGTGTTGTGCAGGAAAGACTCGGTGGTGCCGAACAATACGCATTTCGACACGACGCGAGCCAATGTGGAATTTACCGGGGCGGAGGCTGTCGATCTGTTAACGGCGGAGGGACGTCAACCTGCCCTGGCGCACCCTTTCAAGGGAAACATGGATGTGGCGGCGCTGGAAGCGTTGATCGCGCGAGTGGGGCGCGAGCGGATTCCCGTGGTGATGCTCACAGTTACCAATAATTCAGGCGGCGGTCAGCCGGTTTCGATGGAAAACGTGCGCGCGGTGAGCGCGGTTTGCCGGCGGGCAGGCATTCCGCTTTATTTCGACGCGTGCCGGTTCGCTGAGAATGCCTGGTTCATCAAGCTGCGCGAGAAGGGATACGAGCACAAAACGCCGAAAGAGATTGCGCAGGAAATGTTCAGCTACGGAGACGGGTGCACCATGTCCGCGAAGAAGGACGGCATGGCGAATATCGGCGGTTTCTTGTGTACCAACGACGACAAGCTGGCGCAGCAGGAGAAGGACCTGTTGATCCTGACGGAGGGTTACCCGACCTACGGCGGCCTGGCAGGGCGGGATCTTGAGGCGATCGCGGTGGGCGTGCAGGAGGCGCTGGAGGAGGACTATCTGCGGTATCGGATCGCATCGACGGCATACCTGGGGAATCATATTGCCGCGGCGGGCGTGCCGATCGTGCAGCCGCCAGGTGGACATGCAATTTACCTCGATGCTCGGGCATTTTTGCCGCATATTCCGGCGGAGCAGTTTCCGGGTGTGGCGCTGGCCTGCGAGTTGTACCTGGAGGGTGGGGTGCGGTCGGTGGAGATTGGCACGTTAATGTTCGCGGGCGCGGCCCAGATGGACCTGGTG
>PLDF01000266.1 GCA_003135055.1 Bryobacterales bacterium
ACATTTCTACTTGGGCTTGACAATTCCTTTGCGGGCCTTTTGCGGGCCTGCCGAAGTTTGAGAAACGGAATGACGTCGTCGCAGGCCATGGGTTGCCCATGGGCCCGCGCCACTGTGGGCTAGCCGGCGCTTGAGATCTCTGCCAGATCGGCTGGCGTCAGCTTCCAGTCCGCCGCCGAAGCGTTCGCTTTCACCTGTTCGGGCGAAGTGGCCCCCGCGATCACGCTCGCTACTGCGGGCTGCGCCGCCAGCCAGGAGAACGCCAGTTCCAGCAGCGTGTGCCCGCGCTCTTCGGCGAATGCCGTAAGCTTCTCCACTTTGGCAAGGTTCTGGTCGGTGAACACCTTCGGTCCGAATCCGGCTTCGCCGCGGCTGCCCTTGGGAGCAGCCTCGCCGCGGCGATACTTGCCCGTCAGCAGTCCGTTGGCAAGTGGAAAGAACGGCAGAAACGCCAGCCCTTCCTTCTGGCACTCGGGTATGACCTCCGCTTCCGGCTCGCGGTGAAACAGGCTGTACTGGTTCTGCACGCTCACGAAACGCGCTCCGGCGCCCGCTGCCTGGCGCGCTTCCCGCAGTTGCGCCGCGGAGAAATTGGAGCAGCCGATTTCCCGTACTTTTCCGGCGCGGACCAATTCAGACAAAGCGCCCAGCGTATCCGCGATAGGCGTTGCGGGGTCCGGTTGATGCAACTGATATAGATCGATCCGTTCCACCCCCAACCGCCGCAGGCTGTCTTCGGCTGCCTGGCGCACGTAGTCCGGATGCGCCCCCTGCCGCCGGTCGTCCAACTTCATGCCGAACTTAGTCGCGATGATGGCCCCGCCGCCCGACGCGCCGTGGCGGCCCTTGAGCGCCCTTCCCAGAAATTCTTCGCTGTGGCCTGTGTCGTAAAGATCGGCCGTATCGAAGAAATCGATGCCGGCGTCGAGCGCCGCGTGAACCACGCGCTCGGACGCCGCCGCGTCGATGCGCCATCCAAAGTTGTTACAGCCGAGCCCTACCAGCGAGACTTCTAAAGATCCAATCCGTCGCTTTTCCATTATGATTGTGTCCTATCGTGTTTTCGAAACGCTTCCACTGGGACTGCCGAACCAACCGTTTGTCGGAGCTGCTCGCTCGAAAACGGAGCGAGGGCGCGCGCCTGCTCGATCTTACCGAATCGAATCCCACACACGCTGCACTTCACTACCCGTTGGATGTTATCGCCGCGTTTCAAGATTCGCGCATGCTGGCGTACGAACCTTCACCGAAAGGTTCATTACGCGCGCGCGAAGCCGTATCGCAATATTACTCGACGCGCGGGCATAACATTTCGCCCGAGCAAATTCTGCTTACCGCCAGCACCAGCGAGGCCTATTCCTACCTCTTCAAACTGCTCACCGACCCCGGCGGACGCGTGCTGGTCCCGCGGCCTTCGTATCCGTTGTTTGAGTACCTGGCCACCATGGAATCGGTATGCGTGGAGCAGTACCCGCTGCACTACCACGCCGGATGGTCGATGGATGTGGACGCGATGCCGCCCGGGGCGCGCGCCATCGTGCTGGTGAATCCGAACAACCCTACCGGATCGTTCGTAAAGCGCGGCGAGTTGGAGCGGCTGGTGAAACTGGGCGCGCCGCTGATTTCCGACGAGGTGTTTGCCGATTATGCATTCGCGCCCGATCCCGATCGGGTGACGACTTTTGTGGATGTGGACGAGTGTCTGGCGTTTTCCATGAGCGGCCTCTCGAAAGTCGCCGGGCTGCCGCAGATGAAACTGGGATGGATCGTAGTGAGCGGCCCGGCGCCGCAGCGGCGCGAAGCGTTGGAAAAGCTGGAGTGGATCGCCGATACCTATTTATCCGTCAGCGCGCCGGTGCAGTGCGCCGCGGAACGCCTGCTGCGTGCGGGTGAAGAGGTGCAGCGTCAGATTCGCGAGCGCACATCTCAGAATCTGAAGTTCACGCGAGAGTGGCTGGCCGGCTCGGCCGCGAACATCCTCGAAGTGGAGGGCGGCTGGTACGCCACTTTGCAGATGCCGCGAATTCGCAGCGAAGAGGAATGGGCGCTGGAATTGTTGGAGCGGGAGGACGTGCTGGTTCAGCCTGGATTCTTCTACGACTTCGAAACCGAAGCGTTTCTGGTGCTGAGTTTGTTGACGGAACCCGGGCCATTCCGCGAAGGAATGGCCCGGTTAAAACGATTGCTGGAGAGCTAGCTATAGCTAAGCTAGGGCTGGACGTTGCGTCGCGCCTTGCGTAAGAGCGGCAGGCAGGGCAGGCCCACGAGCAGCGTCACGGCGTAGCCGACGGCTTGCACCACCATGATGTAGGCCAACGCTGCATCGCGAGTGTAGCCGAAAGGCGTCAGGACCGTTACCGCGACGAACTGGTAGATGCCGAGGTATCCGGGCGTGGAAGGCAACGCGCTGCCCAGCCCGAGGGCGGCAATCAGCAGCATCGCGACCGGAAAAGAAAAGCTCATGCCGAACGCCCGGCTGGCGATCATCGCGCTGGATGCATCCAGGGTCCAGATGGCCACGGTGAACAATGCGAATCCGCCGAAGCGGCCCCAGTGGTGGAATGCGCGCAAGCCGAGCAGCACCTGCTCGGCCAGCGGCAACAGCCGGGCGCGAAGAACGGCGGGCAACGGAATGCGATGCAGCAGGTTCCGCACTAAGTCGCCGGTATGCGGAAGGATGGCTACCGTGAGAGCTCCCACGGCGGCTACGACCGCCATGGAGCGTGAAAGCCGATCCATCCACTCCGGCTTGGGGTGCACGCCGAGCAGTACCAGCGAGCTCCAGAGTACCAGCGCGATCACGTCCATCAGCCGCTCGCTGAGCGCCGTGGTGAGCACGTAGGTCTTACTCAGAGACGAGTGAGTGCTGACTATCAGGCTGCGAATCACTTCGCCGGCGCGCGCGGGCAGAAAGTTATTGCCGAGATAACCCGCCATGTTGGCGCGGAAGACCAGGCCCACGCTGAGGCGCGTCTCCGCGTTCAGCAGAATGCGCCAGCGGAGGGAGCGGAAGAAGAAGTTAAGGGCTACGATGGCGCCGGCGGCTAAGATGTATTCCCAGCGCGCCGCCGCGATGATGCCCCATATGCGGGACCACTCGACGCCGCGGAGCGAGTAGTAGAGCAGAACCGCGGCGAGTGGAATGGAGAGCGCCCATTTCCAGGCGCCGCGCCGGCCGGGGGCACTCACTTCGCGATGACTGTTTCGCCGGATGGCACTGCGTATCCTGGTTCGTACTCGAAGTTGATGCGCTCGCGCTCAACGACCAGCGGCGCCATGCCCACGAAGAACCGGTCCCAGAATAGCAGCTTGCAGGCCAGGTAAGAGAAGACCGCCAGAATGCAAAGCGCGGCGCCGGCGAACCCGGAGAATGTCACCAGCCGCCGCGGCGCACTTTCGAAAGGTTGTCGATGCCCAGCATCGCCATGTCATACAGCGTGTAGAAATTGTTCTTGGCGATGCCGCGCTTGCGGTGCGGGCGATCGAAATACACCTTCGTGGGCGGAAGCCCGATCCCGGCGATCATGCCGCGGAAATACGGATAGGGCGGTGGGTGCGGGGGCCGTGGCGGCACGGGCGGAACGGGCGTCGAAGCCGGAACATCAGCGGGTTTTCTTCGCTGCTTCTCTTGGCGGCCAGGACCCTGGACTATCCGGTTTCCCATTCGCGGATAAAATCGGGGATCATCTCCGGCGGGTCCCGCAGATCCGCGACAAGGCCGATCACCGCGTCGCCGGTAGCCTGGTAGAACGCCATGCCGAGGCGAGCGGATGTGACCGAAGTTGCTCGTGGCGATAGCGGCCCCAACCCGGCCACCAGGGCGCGGACGCGATTGCATAACTCGATGCCGCCGTATAACTCTTCGACGTTTTCTTCTTCGTTGGAGCAAGGGATGGCGATGCCGATGGTTTTCACTGCAAACCTCTCTTCCAAGATGCGGCTCTGTGGCTCCGGCAATCAAGCTGGCAAGAGTGTGTTTCCGGAGCTAACCGAAATTCGGTCTGGTAGTATTCCATTATGGCGGCCAGAGACGACGTCTTCCATTTCGGAATCGCCGGCGATCGAGCTTCTCAGGAGCGTCCCGGCGCGGGAGCGGTCCAGCTATGTAGCTGCGGCGGTGGCCGCCAGGCTCCGAAAGCAGGATGACGCACTGATTCGCGCTTGCGAGATAGCCAATCGGGACGAAGACTTGCTATCGAGCGGGAGTTCGAAATCATAAGCAGCGACATTGCGGAGCCCTGGACCGATGCCCCGAAGAGGCGAGTCTTGGTGGATCGGGCTGGACCTAGTAATGGACCCAGCAACTGGCTCGGCGATTGGCAAGACCCGGCCGTGTCTCATCCTATCCACGAACATGGACCATCTTTGGCCCAGGTGACGCTAATACTGTTTCACCTAACGCCTCCGAGTCTGGCTGGGATGGCTTTTAGAGGGGCCGGGAAAAGACGGTCTTGGCTCAATTCGAAGCGAGTTCACATGAGCGACAGACGGTCCCTTCGGGAGCGTCTCTGGCGGCAGAAACCGGCGGGTACGCAGGTGAAGAGAGCGCTGAAAGCCGGCTTGCAGCCAGGATTGGCAGCCCCACAAAGCGGCGCCCCTGTCAGAGTACCGGTGGCTCCTCGCGGCGAGCCGATTTACCAATCGGCCGCAGGTTTGCCAACCTGTCGGCATGGCCCTGCGGGCCACCAAAGGTGATGAAAACCTGGCCCGAGCACACGTCTCCTCTGGTATATGGATGCAGCC
>PLDF01000514.1 GCA_003135055.1 Bryobacterales bacterium
CAACGCTATCCTGGCCTTGCGCTGCTGTGAATTCAACAGCCGATTTGAAGAGTATTGGGAGGCGCGGCGGGCTTGACTCTCGTTTCTTGGACGCGGTTTGCCTATCGACGAAAATTGAGTTGCGGCGGATTCCACCACTTCTATGTCGCGCACCCAGCGTCAGGGGCCGTTGATGAACGTCATTCTGCCGTGGAACGATGGCGCGCCCGTCTGTTTCTGCGAGCATTGCCGCGCACGCGCCCGCGAGAAGGGCATCGATGCGGAACGCGCCCGCAAGGGCTTCGAAGAGCTTTTCGTTTATGTCCGGGCGCTGATGGCGGGAAAGCTGCAACCGGCCGATGGAGTGTTCACCGGCTTCCTGCGCGTGCTGTTGCGATATCCGGAAATTCTGGCGTGGGAATACCAATACCGGCTGTCGCGCGAGGAAGTGCTGCAGGGGATGTACGGTACGGTGAAGGGCATCAAGCCCGCGGCGCAGGTGGGATGGCATGTGGACCACCAGCCGTCGAGCTGGGACCTGGCGTATCGCGCCGAAATGAGTTATGAGGAGATGGCGCCGTATTCCGACTTCATCAAGTTCATTGCGTACCACGACATCCTGGGGCCGCGCATCCGGTTTTGGTATCTGGCGCGATTGCAGAAGACCGTACTGAGCGAGCTTTCGCTCGAAGAGTCGCTGGACCTGTATTACGACCTGTTCGGGTACGACAAGAAGGTGGAACCGAAGCTTGACCAGTTAGACAAAACGGGCTTCTCGCCGGATTACGTCTATCGCGAGACAAAGCGCAGCATAGCTTCGGCGGCGGGCAAGACGAAGATTTATCCGGGCATCGGATTCGACGTGCCGTGGGGCTCGGCGCCTGTTCCGGCCGATCCGGAAAAGGTGTATGAGGCTGTCATCAAAGCCTTCGAAGCGGGGGCCGACGGCATCGTGGTATCGCGCGAGTATGAGGAGATGCGAGTGACGAATTTGAGGGCCGTCGGGCGGGCGATGCGGGAAGTGAATGCGAGGAAGTGATTCGACGCAGAGACGCTGAGACGCAGAGCTAAGCGCTGAGAAGAAATCCCTTAATACTCCTTGAGTTTTCTCTGTGTGGCCTCAGCGTCTCTGCGCCTCAGCGTCGAATGGGCAGTCCCGATCTCTCTCCACTTACTCCAGCATCAACTCGCAGATGCGGTCCATTACCGCGCGCACTTCCGCCGTGGGCCCGTTATAGTTATTCACCAGGATCGAAAACGCGATCCAATCGCCGCGGCGGCGCTGGGCATAGCCTGAGAGCGCGCTGACGTGCGCGAGCGACCCCGTCTTGGCATGAATGCGGCCGGCGATGGATGGGTCGCCGAAGCGCGAGCTCAGCGTGCCGTCCTGGCCGCCCACGGGCAAGATGGAAAGGAAGTTATCGCGCGCCGGCGATGCGTACATATAGCCGAGCAGCTTGACTACCGTCGCCGGGCTCACCAGGTTGAGACGCGCCAGGCCCGAGCCATCGTTGATGTTATAGCCGCCGGGATCGACGCCGGCTTCGGTCAGGAACGCCTTCAACTCGTCGAGTCCCGCTTCCACGCTGCCCAGGTTGCGGCGGGCGCGGCCCACGGCGCGCAGGTCGAGTTCGGCATGCAGGTTCTGGCTGACCTTGGCGGTGATGCGCAGGTCTTCGAGAAGCGGCGCGGACGTGCGTGCGGCTAACTCGACGCCAGGCTCGATTCCATGCTCGATTGCCGGCTCGATATCCTGCTCGATACCGGTGACAGGCGGTGCGCCCTGTTTCAGATCGGCCACTTCGTTGGGATAGAGATGGCTGGCATTGGCGCCGCCCGCAACCGTAATGCCGCGGTCTTCGAGCGCCTGGCGAAAGGCGATGGCGGCGTAAAGCGCTGGGTCGTCGATGCCGAGCGTGAGGTCCTCGCCGCGGCCACCCAGAGGGATGGCGCCCCAGAGCTTGAGCGTCATGCTGCCGGCGGCGCGCGAATAGTGGATCCGGCGCTCGGCATGTGGATCGCCGCTCGCGGCCACCGTGCGGATGCGGTTGTCGATGCTGTAATATTCCACGGCGGGGTTGAGCTCGATCGCGGCCGGGTCGCCATCCTGCGCGCCGGGACGGATGCTCAGGGTGAAAGCATTGTCGTTGACGGTAAGTGCGGAAACGGGCGCGCCGTAATCGTAGGTGGGATCGTCGATGGACCAGCCGTTGCCAAAGGGTTCCCAGACATACCAGGAATCGTCGCCGACAATATCGCCATCGATGCGGTGGATGCCACGGGCGGCCACTTGATCGGCCAGTCTGGCGATGGCGGCCAGCGGGTCGCCCATATTTGTCCCGGCGACGCCTGGGCCCATGCGGTAGGGAATCGCGCGCGCGGAAAGGTTGGGGTCGCCGCCGCCCACCAGGCGGACGTCTCCCGCGATGCGGCCATCGGCATCGGGCGCGGCGCCAGTCATCACGCGCGTCTGAAAGGTGAAATCGGGGCCCAGCCGGGTGAGGGCGAGCGACGTACTGAAGAGCTTGGTATTCGAGGCGGGGACGAAAAAGCGATTGGCGTTGAGCTGGTAGAGCGTTTTGCCCGTCGAAAGCTCGGTCACCTGGATTCCCCAGAAGGCCGTGCGGGTCACCGGCGATTGCGCGAAGAGGCGCTCGATGCGGTCGGCAAGCGGCTGGGCGTTGCTGGAAAGCGCCTGCGCGGCAGTGTCTGAAAGCGCCGCGGCGCTATCGGAAAGCTGCGCCGTAGCGCCGGCCGCGAGCAGCAGAAGAAAAAGAGCGCGCTTCATCGTCCGGTGATTTTCGACTCCAACCAGATCAACAATAGCAGAGCGATCACGGTGATGGTGCCGATGAGCGGAATACCAATCACCACGCCCACGCCAAGGCCGCTGGCGGCATAGCCGAGCGTGGCGGGCGCCAGCAGGCCGCCCACCAGCGCGAAGGAAAAAATGCCGTTGAAGAAGCCGGGGTGGTAATAAGGAAAGCGGCGGCCGATGGCTTCCGCCACCAGCGGATAAATGCTGGCGTATCCGGCCCCTATGAAGAGCACGGCGGTTGCGGCGCCGAACCAGTTATTGGTCCAGAAGAGCAGAAAGCAGCCGAACATAGCGGCGATGCCGCTTCCGAAGAGCAGATAAGCGTGCCGGATGCGCGGCAAAATGGCGACGGCGCCCACGCGTCCGGTCAGGAGGAAAAGCCAGTAAAGCGCCAGCAGCATCAGCGCGGCGCTGGGGCTAAGGCCGACGCGGCGAATCAGGAACAGCGGCAGCCATCCGGCGATGGACCACTCGTTGCCGAACTGGATAAACAGCAGCATGGCGAAAAGGACGGCGCCGGGGCTGTGGAAATCGTTAAGAGCCTGCAGCAGGTTAGGGTGCGCGCCGGCGGGGGCCTCCGTGTAGGAGTTGTTGGCGTAAATGCAGGCGAATATGGCGGGCGCCACGGCCATAAGTCCCAAAATGGCGGGTACGGTGTAGGCGTAGAAGGTCCCGGCCACCAGCAGGGTTGCGGCGAGGCACCCCAGCCCGTACCAGATGCCGCCGCGGCCTACGGTGCCGGCGGCGTCGGCTTGATACCGGCCGGAAATGGCCTGGAAGAGCGCCATGTTGAGCAATCCGGCGCCGGCGCCGAGGGCAAAAAGTCCCAGGACGCGCCACCATTCCGAGGCAGGCGGGGAGACCATCCCGAGAAATGCCAGGGCCACGCAGGAAAGTGCGCAGGCGAATACCAGCAGGAAGGTGAGACTGCGGCGGGCCATGATGCGGCGCGAGACGATGGCGGCGAACACGATGCCGATCGCGAGACTGAGGAAGTAGTTGCCAACGGCGATAAATTGCGGGGGGTCGCGGTGGTAACCCCAGGCAGGCAGGATGGCGCCCAGCAGCGCGAGCTCAAAGCCCGAAAGCAGAAAGCCGGCGAGGGCCTTGCCGCCGCCGGGCGGACGTACCGGCGCGGCGATAGTCTCAATGTTGTTCACTGAACCATGTAGGACAGGCCTCCTGGCCTGTCACCTCCTGGCCTGTCAAGCGCATTCGGAACGACAGGCCGGAATGCCTTGTCCCACCACAGGAGTTGATTGTACCGTGCGCTTGCGGACATCCGGAATAGCCCCTATGATTTCCGGAAGACCAGACCGGGATCTACGAAAATTGGTAGCGTGCCCGGCATGGGGCCAATTGGTTTCAACAAGTTGGCTGTGGCATTCCGGTTGCACTTGGAGATGTGGGTCTAGAGCGTTTTCCGCTTTGGTGCGTTGCCTTGTCTGGGCTATCCGCCGCCCCGCTCCGGCCACCATCCGCCGGTGCGGGGCTTTTTCCTCGCGGCCCTCGCGGCATTTCCCGATATACCAATCGCAAGCCTTCATATACAATCTCAAACGACGCCTATCTCAGCGGCTATCTCCGGAGGTTACGATCATGTCTTTGGGAACGCGCGCAATTGCGGAGTTTATAGGAACGTTCTGGCTGGTCTTTGGAGGCTGCGGCGCCGCCGTGCTGGCTGCCGGCTTCCCCAATACGGGCATCGGTTTTCTGGGCGTAGCTTTCGCCTTTGGGCTGACGGTTTTGACCATGGCTTACGCCATCGGCCACATATCCGGCTGCCATCTGAACCCGGCCGTATCGGTGGGCCTGCTGGTGGGAGGGCGCTTCCCGGCGTCCGACCTGGCGGCTTATGTGGCAGCGCAACTGGCTGGAGCTATCGCCGCCGCCGGAACGCTCTACGTTATCGCCAGCGGCAAACCCGGATTCGACTTGGCCGCGGGCTTTGCCTCGAACGGTTATGCGGAGCATTCCCCCGGCGGCTATTCGCTGACAAGTTGCCTGGTGGCGGAGGTGGTCCTGACTTTCATGTTTCTGGTCATCATTCTGGGCGCAACGGACCACCGCGCGCCGAAAGGTTTCGCGCCCATCGCCATCGGGCTCGGGCTGACGCTGATCCACCTGATCGGCATCCCGGTGACGAATCTCTCGGTCAACCCGGCGCGCAGCACGGGTCCGGCGCTTTTCGTGGGCGGGTGGGCAGTGGGGCAACTGTGGCTGTTCTGGGTTGCGCCGATCGTGGGGGCGGCGATTGCGGGAATTGCGTATCCCGCATTTGCCGGACGGCCGAGGAAGTCGGACGCGGTAACGACGGCGGAATCCGCGGCGTAAGCGTGGGGCGAGCCCGTGGCTTGCCATGTGAAGTCTGCAATCTTCGATCACGGATTGTAACCCAACGGCCGGGCGCTCTGAGCGGCTCGGGACAACGCAGGCCATGGGTGGGCCACGTGTCCCGCGCCACTGGCCTCACTTGCCGGTCAGAATCTTGACATTGCCTGGCAGATGGAACAGCTCGTCCCTCAGCCCCTTGTTGACTTCCACGGACTCCGAAAACATTTCGTAAATCTTGTCGCCGTTGCGCTCGCGGCGGATGTCCAAAGGCCACTGCACGCCGCCGCCTACGTCGCGGTATTTGGCGTACGCGGAAACCAGCTTGTCGAAATCGTGATACTCCTTGTTGCGGAGCTTGTGGATCTGGCGGGTCGGCAGCTTGGTGAACCCATCGAAATACACTGTCACCGTGACGTCGTCGCCGCCGGTGATATCGACAATATTCACCGGGCGGTTTTCGTAAAGATCCGATCCCTTCGAATAGTACGAAAATCCGGGCTCGCCCATCCGCTTGCGCAGCATGTAAAAGATATTGTGCAGAGTGTTGTCCGCATAGCTGACCAGCCGCTCGTCGTCGATCGAGCGCGCGCCGCGGAAAGTGACGTCCCACCCTTCTGGCTTGTCCGTGAAAAGCACGAAGCCCGAATTCTCGTCTCGGCCGAACGCTTCCTTCTCCTCCACTTCAAGCCGGCCGATCACGGGAGGTCCGGTATGGCTCAGGTACCGCGTGTAGATGGCGGCGATGGAGAGCCCCGAAATCCGGCCATTGTAAAACGAGTAGGCGCGGCCCGATTCCACGCGGTCCTGCACGCGCAAAAAGGCGTCGCCGCCCAACGCCGCGATGGCTTCGTCCACCACCCGTTTGCCGCGCTGCTCCGCGGTTTCGGCGCCGAAGGCGAGGCCGGTCGTGAGGATGATGAGGAGGATAGTCGAGGCTAAAATCTTCGTGGCGCACGCACTCATGCGTGCAGCGTTCACACTCGTGTGAACGCCCTTCGGTCCTACCGCGAGATTGACACCCGAAGACTCACTATGCAGATAGACGCAGAGACACGGAGGCAACGCGGAGTTCTTTAAGCGGGAAATGTCCTCTCCGCGTTTGACTCCGCCCCTCCGCGCCTCCGCGTTGAAGTCTAAGCCTCCCTTACCACTAAACCCAGGAATCGTTCGCTTCATGGCCGTTTTTGCAGATCTTCAAGCTTCAGCCCCGTGTTGATGCGGAAATCCGAGACGGTCAACTCGCCGTACGGCTGGCCGCCGTTCGTCATGGAAACCTTGAACGGGATCTTGATGCCGCCCACGTCGCGGAAATCCGAATAGGTCTCCTGCACGTTGGGCGGCGAACCCGCCACGCTGACGGCGGCGTAGCTCAATCTGGCGGGCAGATGCGTCTGCGGGTCGAGCGTCAGCCGCGCCACGTTGCCGTCTTTATCGCCGATCTCCACCGTGCCGGCGTCGATGGCGCTCACCGTCCGCCCCTCGGTCCGGCTGCTGAGCAGCAGGCCGATATAAGAGCGGAACAGCTCGCCCTTCGACTGCTTCGCCTGCGGCCCGGCGAGAGGGCTCGATTGCTGCCCCTGCGCTAGCCAGCCGGTCTCCCCATCGGTGTAGACTGCCACCTTCATGGCCGGCAGCTCGTCTTCCTCGCGGAGATAATTGGGCGCTACCCATCGGACGGTCTTCTTGACGCGGATATTGGGATTCATGGCGTCCATCTGGGCCGTCTCCACGTAATCTTTCACAGCCGCTAATTTCGCCGCGCCGCCCACCGCCTCTTGCGCCGCCGCCAGAAGCTGCTTTCCCTTTTCGAGGCTGGCCGGGTCGGATGGCGCGGCCGCCGGCTTCGCTTCCGGAATGGTCAAATCGATCGGCGTCACCGGATGGCCGAGCTTTTCCAGCCCCTCCACAAACCCCGACGGATTCGCCACCGCAACCAGCGCGAACTTCGCCGGGTCCAAATGCTCCTTCGCCACCCGCAGTATGTCGGCGCGCGTCACCGCCGCCAGCGCTTTTTGATACTGCTGTATGAAGTCCTTCGGATAACCGTAATATTCATACCTCAGCATGCGGCTCAAGGTCTTGGTCCTGGTATCGAACGCGAACACCAGGCTGTTGAGGGCGGTTTCCTTGGCGGTGGTGAGTTCTTCGTCGCTCACCTCGGCGGTGCGGATGCGTTCCACCTCCTGCTGCACGGCCCGGATGGTTTCCACCGTGGACGATAATTTGGTGCTGCCGGTAATCTCAAACATCCCGGGGTGATCGTAGTTCGCGCTCCATGATGCCGAGATGTCGTATGCGTTGCCCATCTTGGTGCGGACCTGCTCCATCAGCCGGCTATGGAACCCGCCGCCCAGAATATCGGCCATGATCGTTAGCGCCGGATAGTCCTTGTCGTTGAACTGACCGCCAAGCTCGCCCATCGAGAAAAACGTCTGCGTGACGTCTCTCTTCTCCGCCAGGTACGTCCCCGCCGCATTCCGCTGCGTCACCTTGGGGAATTCCGGCACGGGCTGCTGTTCCACGGTCCAATCGGCGAACAGCTTCTCCACCTGCGCCTTCATCTGCGCGCTGTCGAAATCGCCCCATACGGCCAACATGACGTTTTTGGGGAAGAAATAGCGCTTGTAGAAACCCTGGAGGTCGGCGCGCGTGATGCGGTCGATGGCGGCATGCGTATCGTCCCAGCCGTAAGGGTTGTCCCTGCCGTACAAAATCGACGCGAACTCGCGCTCCAAAATTCCGTGAGCATCGTCGTTTCGCCGCGCGATGGCGCTATGGAGCTGCGACTTGGCAAGGTCGATCTTGTCCTGGCGGAATTCGGGCGAGGTCAGCACATCGTGGAACGCGCCCATTACCGCAGCCGCATTTTCCTTCAGGGCGGAAAACGAAACCGAGCCGGAACCCTCGCCGATATCGCTCTCCACATGCGCCGCGACGTTCTCCAGCTCCTCGTCCAATTGTTCGCCGGTCTTCGCGGCCGTGCCGCCGGTGCGCATCGTCATGCCGGTCACAGTGGCCAGTCCGACTTTGTCCGGCGGATCGAAGAGATTGCCCGTCCGCACCAGCGCCGTGCCGTGGACCAGCGGCAATTCGCGATCCTCCAGCAGATAGAGCCGCATTCCGTTGGGCAGCGCGACCACGTCTATTTTCGGAGTCTCGATGGCGCGAAGCGGCGGAAACTTCAGATCCTTGTAAGAAGGAGTCCCGGAAGCCGCGGCGCTGGGCTTCTTCGCCGGAGCTGTGGCTGGCGTTGCCGCCGGCGTGGCGGCGGCCGTGGGTTTATTCGTAGCGGGCGCCGGCTGTGGCGCCGTCGGCCTCTGGAACACGTTAGTCTGCGCAAACACGGCGGTGGAGGCCAACCAAAACGCGATCGGAAATCTCTTCACTGGCGCGCTCCTGCGCTAGTATATGCCATCGTCCGGCTCTTCGTCACAAAGTACTTGACGGCCACGCGCCGCACGTCCTCGGCAGTCACCTTATTGATGTCGTCGATGGACGTAAACAGTTTGCGCCAGTCGCCGTAACTGCCGTAATACCGCGTCAACAGCGAAGCCAGGCCCGCGTTGCTGTCCAATCGACCGATTACCAGGGCCCGCGCCTTGGTCTTCACGCGCGCCAGCGTCTCCGCGTCTACCGGCTTTGCCTCGAAGCGCCCCAGCAACGCATCCAACTCGCGCTGATTTTCCTCGATGCTGTGGCCTTGCGCCGGCGCCAGGAAAAAGACGAACAGGTTGGCATACTGGCCATCCGGAAATGTGGGAATCGCCTGGACGCCCAACGCCAGACGCTTCTCTTGCACCATGTCCTTGTAAAGCATGCTGGTGCGTCCGCTCGAAAGGATCATCGCAATCGCGTCGAACACCGGGTCGTCCTTGTCGAATTGGTCGGGCCGTTTGTAGCCGATCAATGCCAGCGGCTGGCTGGGAGACTCCACCAACACCGTTTTCGGACCGGGTTGCGGCGGCTCCTGGGTATGGATGGAGGGCGGCAGCGCGCGCGCCGGAAGGGGACCGAAATAGCGCTCCGCCATACGCTTCGCGGCGGCCGGCACGACATCCCCCACGATGGCGATATTGATGTTGGCCGGAACGTAGTACTTCTCGAAAAACGCCCGCGCATCGCTCACTCTCAGGCTGGCGATATCGCTGGGCCAACCGCCGGGAGGGTTGCGGTAGGGCGAGGCTTCAAACGCCGCCGCTTTGAAAGTTTGCGAAAGCAGGCCCTGCACGCTCGAATCCACATTCCTGCGATGCTCCTCCATCACCACGTCGCGCTCCTTGTAGAACTGCCGGAACACCGGGTGCAGAAAACGCTGCGATTCCAGCAGGAACCATAACTCGATGCGGTTCGAGGGCAGACTATAGTAATACTCCGTATAACCAAGGTTGGTATCGGCGTTGACTCCGGCGCCTCCGTTTTCTTCGATCACCGTGGTGTACTTATTGGGATCGACGAAGCCCTCGGCGCGGCCAATGACCAGCTTCAAAGACCCATCGAGGGATTGCAGCTTGACCGGGCTGGCGGCGGGTCCCTTATTGCGCTCGGCTTCCAACTGATCGTACGCGTCTTCGATGGACTGCAGCACCTTCTTTTCCTCGGCCCAATTGTTGGTCCCGATGGTCTCCGTGCCTTTAAACGCCATGTGCTCGAACATGTGCGCCAAGCCTGTCAGACCGGCCGGATCGTTCGCCGAGCCTGCATTCACGTAAGTGTGGAACGAGACCACCGGCGCCTCATGACGCTCCACAATAAGGAAGTGGAGCCCGTTAGGCAAAGTGAATTCGGTGACTTTTTTTTCGAATTCCTTGAGGTCTTGAGACGACAAAGAGAGCGGCGCTAAGAGTAGCGCGGCTCCAAGAACGATTACTCTCACTTTTTGAGGATAGCAGGATGGCCGTGGCGCACGCATTCCTGCGTGCAGCGTTCCGCTCGTGTGAACGCGACATGTTTAGCAGCCCTCTGAATGACGATTTTCGCGACAGAACTGCGCAGCCCCAAAATTATTAAGCACCGCTTGGGCGTACCGCTGAAAATCGGTGGCCTCATGCGGCTTTGGCTGCTTGGATCGCGATCCGCGGCAGCTGGTTGGCTGTCAGCGGGGTTTGCGGATAGGGTCCGGCCGGGCAAATGGCGGGGCATGCCGGGCGGCGGCGCAGGGTGCGGGCGGGGTTGCGAACTGCGGCACAACGAATCTGAGGCCGTGGAAGCGGGTTTGGATTGTTCGTTGCGACGTTGGCAGGCCATGGGCAGCCCATGGGCCAGCCCCACCTGGTTCCTCACTGGGGGCGCCGAAAGAGTCCGAAGTAAGCTGCTTTTCCCCGAATGTGTCCCACCATTGCCTGGATGATTGAAGTTCGGATGGTTTGCACATTCGGATTTGCTTCTTGAGGCCCCTGCGGATCCACCTTGACGTCGAGCATCCTATCCAAAGCGTAAAGTTCCATCGCATAATGATGAATTGGGCCAGTCGCCGATGCGCCCGGACCGCGATAACGGGAGCCGCTGACGCTGATCTGCCGAGTGCCATCCGCTAACTCAAAGCCATCCGGTCTCCCTTGCGCGACACCCGTCGCCGTCCCCGGAATGTTCCAAAGCATCCAGTGCAGCAGGTCGTCGGTAGAGTTATTGACCAGCGTATCGGCATCGTGGAATACCAGCACGAAGCTGACTGTGCCCGCGGGAGCCGCGCTCCATTGAATGGCGGGTGACAATTCGGGTCCGGCCTGCGTGTATCTCAGCGGTATCATTCCGCCATCCGGCCATGCGGTGGTTGTCAGAGTCATGTTCTGAAAAGCACTGCCACGGCCGCGGCCGCCGCGAGCGCCGCCGGCACGCCCCGCCGGAGCGCCCTGCTGAGCTGCTGATGCGTCCGCCCCGCGTTGCTGGGCGCGTACCTTGCCCGCGACGCCGAACAGCAAGGCGAGCGCGATCATCGAAACCGGTATGGATCGAATCGATCGAATGAATCGCATGTCTCTATCTCCTGGTCGATGTTCGAATAGTCAACGTTTGAACTCGGGGTGAGCCTTAAGCCACGCTTCGTAACGCATACGGAGAGTCTTCACCGGATTCAGGTTCTCGCCCGGCTTAATATTGAAGGCCGGCCCGTGGCTAGGTTGAGAGACCGTCACATACATCGCGTACTTGCCATTGTTGTGTGAGTTGGCCTGATCGGCAGGGCCGTTCGTATCCTGCGGATCGGCAGCCAGAATGTAGGCTACAAGAGAACTGCGGGTGGTGCAGGGAATCGAGCTGCTCTCAGGGGGAACCGCCGGAGACTGACAGGTGCAACGGCTGTCGCCTCCGGCCGCATCGGCGGCCTCCATCGCAGCCATGACCCGATCGGTAACCCCTCCCTTGGCGGCAAGGAATGCCTTCACGGCGTTGGGGACAACCGCGGCCGATCGAAGAATATTGCCTTGGATCGAATAAAAGATTTCCGTCCCCGGAGCCTGGCCGTGCATATCTTGACTCACAAAACCGTTGGTCAGTCCCGAGTGTCCCGCCATGCGGCCTTGGAGATCGACGATGCCGTATTGGCGCCCCTGGAATCCGGGATCCTGACTCAGAAGCTCGATGATCCTGGCTGGTTCGGTTCCTCTCTGCAGCTCCTCAAACACCAATGTCTGGTTTTGATGGGTTGCACTGTCCACACCGGCCTGACACGCGGCCACGCCTTTGCCGGGCGCCACCACCGCTTGGACATCCTTCAGGAAGTCGTCCGTGTTGCCCGTGCAAGTGGAGGATGCGATCACCACCCGTCCCGTGCCGCGATCGACGGCGATTACCGACCATGTTGCGAACGCAGAATTCTCCCCAACAAACAAAAACGGCAGAAGAAGAACCACTTTTCGCATGTCGCCCTCTCTGAGTCTTCCCGGCCCTGGGTCGCGGCATGGGTCGCGGCCGGCGAAACTTGATTGTGCGATTGTACCCCAAGCGTCGGCCGGAAATCTGCGGCGGGTATCGGGGGAGTGCGCGACATAAGAATGATGAGTCGCGGGTTTTCTTTCTTTGGGGCCTGTTCCTTAAAGCCATTGCGCCAAACCCAATGACCACGGGCACGGCCCGCACTTTCAACTCACGCAGAAAGTCGATGGCAAGACGGTTACTCAGAATCTGCCGTCTCCGGCAGCCGTCCGTAAGGCGGAGAGTGAGATCGCCGAGTTTCGTAAGTTCCAGGCTCTGACCGGCGACTTCAGTCGGCAGGTTTCGATGACGTGCGGCCCCAGGAACCGCAACACTTGCTAGCCCTCTGTCTGAAAGCTGGTTCGACTGCCGGGTGTCGTGGATGCGCTGGCGAACGGCCGTATGGAGTTCCAGACCGTCAGCATAGATCAGGATGCGCTTCGGCGTGACGTAGGCGAAGTCGGCGCGGGTCACCGCGGCGACGAATGATCCGCCGATCCCACTGGCGCCAGATGCGCGCACTTCACCGTATGCCCGAACCGGCCGGCAGGCTCTGACGACATGGGCCGCCGTGAGGAACTGAACGCCAAGCGTGGACGCTCACCGCGGCGCCCGACTCACGGCGAGCCGGAGGCGGGCGCATTTCACCGGGGTCCGCAAACGAAATGCGGTTGGGGTTGCGGCAGCCGACTCACGCCTAAAGGAGTTGCGAGGGAATGCGCAGCCATAGGGTACGAAAAGGTGATCTGGTTGCTGGCCTGGCGAGGACGAAGCGCACATCGGCGGTATGGTGACTACTCGTCGAAATTAGTAGATTGGGAAGACCCTTCGGTGTCAAGGGGGAGCAATCGCGCAGACGGGTTCGCAGAGGGCAACCGGGCAGGAATTTGTCCGGGCAACAATCGGAGTGCGGGCAAGAATATCAGTGGTCATACTACAGGCGGTAACCGATGGCTACGCGGCACTCTGACATGACAGAATGCGCCTGGGCTTGCAGGCCCGACTATTTCACGCACGCTGTGTTGATTTGTGCTGTTCCTGGCTTTAAGATTGCAGAGGGGGAAGATCGCAATGGTTTTCGAGGACAATCTTCGCCTCAGTCAGCTAGAGTTGCTCCAACAGCACATCTACCTTCGCTCCCAGCCGCGATTTTTGGGCCTTGTGCTCGGTAATGCGTGCAACATCTACTGCCCGCACTGCTATCAATCTAAGAACGGCGATAGCCTCCTGAAACCGCCGGCCGTCGGGCGCGGGCTCAGGCGCGAGTTCATGGCGCTTTACCCCTATCTCGCCACTCTGCGCATTCAGGGCGGAGAGGCGTTCGCCTATACGGGGTTCCGCGAACTGATCGAGGATGTAGCGGCCACTGTCCAGCGGCCCCTTCTGGCCGTCACCACAAATGGCGCCCTGATCGACGAGTCTTGGGCGGAGCGTATGGTGCGCCTGCCATTCCGCAACGTGACCGTTTCCATCGATGGCGGCACGCCGGCGACTTATGCGCGCCTGCGCCAGGGCGCCGATCTCGGAGAGGTTTTGGCGAACGTGCGGCGCATTCAGCGTTGGAAGGAAAACCTGGCGAGCGACCTGCCGTACCTGGATTCCTTTTTCGTGGTGATGCGGTCCAATTTTCGTGAGCTTCCTCACTACTTCGAATTGATGCATGAGTACGGCTTCCTGGAGTTTGCTCTGCAGACCGTGGAGACCAACCGCCATAACACCGCGCGCGAGCCTTCCCTCGTGCGCGATGAGGTGATTGCCGAACCGGACGAGATTCGAGATTTGTACAATCTTGTCCGGGACCTGGTGCCCAGGGCGCGCCGGCGGTTTCGCGCGATCCGGACCAGCGGGCTTACCTCGCTGTTCGAATCGCAGGGCTTGGAAACGTCATTTCTTCAAGAGGCCAGCGACGGGCTATATCCGGACAGCGATGACCTGAAACCGGCAGATGGCTCGCTCTGCCCGAACCCCTGGACCACCCTTTTTGTGGCGGAGAACGGCGACGTGCATTTATGTTTCCTCGCCAAGCCAGTCGGCAATGTTTACGAGACGCCGCTGGCCAGCATCTGGAACAGTCCGGCGGCCCTCGCCAAGCGAAGCCACATGATCGCCGGCCGATATCTCGCGTCCGGCTGTTCGGAAAGGTGGTGCTCCTGGCGGGAAGGGCAGAGGGCGACGACCGGGGCCCCGGGCATGACAGCGCTACGCGACGAAATGAAACATCTCGCGGACCGCGCGGCTCAGATGCAACGCCTCGTACAGATCGGGGAGCCCGCGCCCGAAATTGCCGCCGTGCGGCGTATGTTGACCGACCGGGATCGCCAGATCCACGAATTGCAGGCGCTGTTCGCTGAGCTGTGCGAGAAGAACGCTGCCACCCATGAGAACGGCCAGCGGTACATCGACACCCTGGAAGCCAAGATAGCCCACCTCCGGGCAAGTGAGCGACGGCATATCGCAGTGCGAATTGCGGAGCGGCTCAGAGGAGGCGTCCGGCGCTTGTTGGAGTTTGGAAAATCGTGTCTGAGTGGGCTGACGGCAACGTTCGGAACCGCGTGCGATCCGGCCCCCTTTTCCGAGCGCTTCTGCAGCCGCACGGCGCCTGGTCGGGCGGGTGAGCCGGAACCGATCGAACGGAAAGCTCCCGGAATTTAGCGCCTGCGCGCGCGCAGTCGTCCAGCCCAGCCTGCGGAAGGATCCGACTGGAAGGACTTCTCGCATCGCGAGAGCGTCGTCGGCAATTCGGACACTGGCCGGAAACGGCAGAACTCTATCGAAAGCGTCGCGGCACGAAGCCGCCGCGCTTCGATTCGACGGCGATTACCGACCATGTTTCGAAGGCAGAATTCTCCCAAACAAACAAGAATGCTAGAAGAGGAACCACCTTTCGCATGTCGCCCTCTCTGAGTCTTCCCGGCCCTGGGTCTCGGCATGGGTCTCGGCATGGGTCTCGGCATGGGTCGCGGCATGGGTCGCGGCCGGCGAAACTTGATTGTGCGATTGTACCCCAAGCGTCGGCCGGAAATCTGCGGCGGGCATCGGGGGGATTAGCCGCTAAGTTAAGGCCAAACCCGTCCGGAAGAACCTGCACTGCGCCTACCGGAACATCCGCGCGTCAAATTCAAAGGGTTCCGGATCCCGAAATTCGACCTTGGAGAACTCAGCGTGAGCGGGGTTCAGCAGCACATTCCATTCCCCGCGGATCGCCGCGGATGGAACAAGCAGAACGGCGCTCCGTCCATCCCGAATCCACGCGTCCCCGAATCGACGTAAGGATTCGTCTCTTCTTTCGTACCAGCGCGCCGGAAGAGCTTTCACGTCGAGCGTTAACCGTCTGAGCCGCATCCGGTATGGCGCCTTCGATCGATACGAGGTCCGCCGGTCTTAGATTTGGTTCCAGGTTGACGAACGTCTCAACCGCAGCGAGCGACAGGGAAGTTGAGGCGTAGACCATGCGCACTCCCCGGCTGTTCCACCGGCCACCATACCGGCGAGCACCCTCGCCGCTCGCGGCCTCCACGGCATAGCGGCGGCGGCATGTTCTCCAAAACTGCATTAGCTGTAGACGCCATAGGCGATGCGGCCCAGGATGTTTTCCACCATGCGTGCGCCCTCGTTCATGACCGAAGCTGAACTGGAACGCTGGATTCTCCAGGCCAGGTGGGGACCCGAACGAATCACTCGTTTCCGAACCTACATGAAGCGTTTCGTTTCTGTTCCCTCTTCCCGCGATCTGATCGTCAAATGGGCAGGTGATGGTAGCAGCACGCTCTATCGGTCGACGTATTGAAGTTGCCGACGCCTGGATTGCCGCGACCGCGCTGCTGTACGATGCGCCTCTAGTCACCAACAATCCAAGCGACTACGTTGGAGTTGCAGCGACCAATCTCCTACCGAATGCATGAACTATGTAAATAAATGGGCTGTTCCGGAGTGTCGAGGCCCAGCGTCCCCAAGAGTACGTTATGTCGCCAGCGCCGAGTTCGAGATATGTCCAGTCTGCTCCCAGTTTGGACGGATGACGCTAGTTGACCGCGCCGCCGGCAGGCGCGTATAAAATTTTATACATGCCGGTTGTAAGCGTTCCCGCCAATCCAAGTCTCGGTGTTCCACGCGCTTCCCCGCGCTACACTGGAATCGGCTCGCGCAAGCCCGCATCCGCATGGCGCTCTTATATTTTGCGGCGGTCGAGCGATAGAATCCCGAAAAACAAATGAGCGCTTCCGGGATCGGGCAGGGAATTCGGTTATTTGGCGGGCGCTATATGCTCCGCGCAGAAATGGGCACTGCTGGTCTCAAACCGCACCGTGGCCCCCGCGATGCACGTCACATTCGCAGGAGGCTAAACATGCATCGTAATCTGTTAACCGGCGTCATAGGAGCCGCTTTGGTACTGGGTCCGCTCGGCTTCGCGCAGCAACCGCAAAACAGCCAGCGTGAGGCCGCTCAGCCGCAGCGCGGGCCTAAGACTGCCGAGCCCCGCGGCGAATCTGACGGGGTTCAACAGGCCATTGCGTACCAGCGCGCCAAAGATCGCGCCGACGCGCGTCAGGCCAAGCTGGAAGAGCGCCACCCCAGCGTCGATTACTCGAATGCCGACCGGCGCATGGATGATTCGAGCGGTGGCCGCCACGCCCCGGACCCCGGCCCGGCGCAGCCGAAGAAGGACAAGAACCAATAGTACTTTATTTGTACATAACCGCACGAATCGACTTCCGTGGAATGTGCTTTCGCGTACAGGGAAATATCCTGACCAGACCTTACGACACATAATCTGTAAATAGCCCGTTACGGCGGCTATTTCCTAACTCTGTCACGAGGTGTTCATGAGCGCACGAAGCACGGCCACGATGGCCCCAGAGGCGTTGGATAAGCGAGAACTCCTGAAGGTTCTCATGGCGTTCCGCCGCGGAGATTTTTCCGTGCGCATGTCCGCCGATGGCGATGGCGCCGATGGCAAAATCGCCGAAGCTCTCAATGAAATCATCGAGCTGAATCAAAAAATGGCGCGGGAGTTCGCCAAAATCAGCAATGCCGTCGGCAAAGAGGGACGCATCAACCAGCGCGCCCGGCTGGGCGATCATGGCGGCGGCTGGGCGGATTGCGTCGGTTCCATCAACACCCTGATCGCCGACGTGGTGCAGCCTTCCACCGAAGTGGCGCGCGTCATCGGCGCCGTGGCCAAAGGCGACCTTTCCCAGAACATGGCGCTTGAAGTGGAAGGCCGTCCGCTGAAGGGCGAATTCCTGCGTACCGCGCGCGTGGTCAATACCATGGTCGGCCGGCTGAACGCGTTCGCCAGCGAAGTGACTCGCGTGGCGCGCGAAGTGGGTTCCGAAGGCAAGTTGGGCGGCCAAGCCATTGTGCAGGGCGTCGCCGGCACGTGGAAAGATCTCACGGAATCGGTGAACTCCATGGCCAGCAACCTCACCAACCAGGTTCGCAACATCGCCGGCGTCACCACTGCCGTCGCCAAGGGCGATCTCTCCACGCGCATCACGGTGGATGCGCGCGGCGAAATTCTGGAACTCAAGAACACCATCAATACCATGGTGGGCCAGCTTAGCTCGTTCGCCAGCGAAGTGACTCGCGTGGCGCGCGAAGTGGGTACCGAAGGCAAGCTAGGCGGTCAGGCAGTGGTGAAAGAAGTGGCCGGCGTGTGGAAAGACCTCACTGATAATGTGAACTCCATGGCCGGTAACTTGACTAACCAGGTGCGTAACATCGCGGGCGTAACTACCGCCGTGGCTCGCGGCGACCTATCCACAAAAATCACTGTGGATGCGCGCGGCGAGATTCTGGAGCTGAAGAACACCGTCAACATCATGGTGGATCAGCT
>PLDF01000350.1 GCA_003135055.1 Bryobacterales bacterium
GTGAACCAGACCCACACCGTCGTCAGGTCCGTGACCCCCAGCGAATCGGCGTACTGTAACGCAAACGTCTGCTGCGCTCCCGACCCGCTGCTTGGCGTCACCGACACCGCGGCCGGCACGGCCTGGACCACCGTGCTATCCATGGCGCCGGCGCTCGCCGACCCGCCGCCCGATACGCTCGCCGAATTCACTTGCGGCGAACTGGCGCCGGCCCCCACATTCACGGTCACCGCGATGGCCGGATAACTGGCGCCTGGGTTCAATACGTCGCTCCGAGTGCAGTGGTTGCTGGTGCAAGTCCATCCCAGGCCGGCCATCGAAACCAGCGTCAGCCCCGACGGCACAGTCTCCGTCACTGTCACCGCCCCGCTGGTCGGGCCGGCGCCAGCTGTATCCGACACCGTGACACTGTAGGCCGCCCCGTTCTGTCCCTGCGTGAAGTTGCCCGCGTGGCTCTTCGCGATCGTCAGAACCGGACTAAGCGATGAGAAGTTCGCAGTGACCGTCAGCGCGGCGCTCATGGCCGCCGTGGTGGAGGCGTTGTTAGCGCTGGCGACCGGGCCCGACCAGCCGCTGAACGCATACCCCGCGTTGGCCGCGGCGGTGATCGGGACCACCGTACCCGCATTGTAGAACGTACCGGTGGTGGGGCTCACGGTTCCCCCGGCCACCGGAGAAGCCGAAATCGTCAACTGGTATTGCGTCTTGAAGCTTGCGGTGTAAGTGGCTGCACTACTGCCCACCGCGATGCTATGCGACGCCGCCCCACTGTCGCTCCAGCCGGTGAACACATACTGCGTACCCGCTGCGCCCGCCTGCGGAGTAACCACTGCTATGGTATGTGTCCCCTGCGAAAGGCTCAGCGTCTGCGGCGCGGTCTGCCCGACTCCGCCATCCACGCTGAATTGCAGGCCCGATGGATTGGTTTCAATCGTGATGCTCGAAGTCAAGGAGGAAGTCAGTGTGTACCCGACCACGTCCAGCACCAGGATCTCGGCCGTGGCAGAAATGTCTACTCCCGCGACCCCAGGGCAACCGACCCCGTCTTGTACCAATGGATTACCGCAATTCGTAATCCAATCACCAGCGTCCAACCCGTTGTCAAGGTTGTCGTACTGCTGAAGCATCCGGACGCCGTCAATCGAGAAACAAGCGTTGGTAGAATCGCTGGACGAACAGGAATCATTACTGCCCGCGGCAAAGCTGCGAGTACCGTCACTGTGGTATCGGAAGTAATCCGCGGGAAAGACAGCGTTGATACATCCGCTTCCGATGGCGCAGGAGGCCGTGCCGAGGATTTCATCGGTCTCGTGTTCGACGACCGTGAAAAAGTCATACTGGGTGTCTAAAATCGAACCGGTACGGAAATATAACGGCTGGTTATTGCTGACGGTAATAACTCCGTCGTAACAAGCGGCCGTACCGAGCCTACAAGAGGTTATACCGTCCGTTTCAACTCCGAAGACGGGAGTCAAGCCCAGCGCCCGCTGAAGCGGACTTACAAGGCCGACCATGTCGCTGCTGTAAGGGTTAACCGGCGGCGCACTGACCGTGATCGCGGTGTTATCGTTCGCGTCCGTTGCTGCGGCGGCCAAGGCGTCCCGGAAACTGCTATAACTGACAAGGCTATACCGCCATTGGCTCTCGCCCAGCCCCGTGTTGCCAAGCGTGATGTAGATGCTCGCGTCGGCGTTGGTGAACGCGCTGCTGTAAAGGCCCGCGATCGTAGTGTTCAGAGTATTGCAAGCCCCCGCCGACAGAGCGTTGATGGTTGCGTCGCATGTGTAAACAATACCGCTGCCGGCGGTAGCCGTGGTGGCCGGCGATGCAGGGAAGATCGCCGGAGCCATGGGCGCTTCCACCGTGTGCGGCGGAAAGAGCCCAGCGGGCGGACCGGCCGACACCGACCCTCGCCCGAACAAGCCCTGCCGAGGCGACCGCGCGGAGACAGTCACGTTGACCGTCTCGGAGACCCTTCCGTCGACTGTAACGGTCAGCGGGACGAGGCCGGCGGGCAGACCTGGTGGAAAAAGCACACTTATCTGATTACCGGAAACAAAGAGCACTCGCGCATCTACCCCGCCAACCGTGACAGTGGTGTTATCCGCTACGCCAAAGTTGGAGCCGAACACATATCCAATCGCCTCCGGACTGACTATGGGAGACGACCAACGGTCGTTAGATACCGCGGTAACTCTAGGGGTTTGAGCCTGGACACTTAGCGCCACGGCAAAACAACACAAGACCAGTTTCCCCATTAGCGCCTCCGTGCTTTATGCCATTATAACACTTATTGTCCAGGTCCGAACCTCTTTCGAAGTCTCTCTTGATGCATCGCGCCTGGTCCTCCGGTAGCTCAAATGATTCGGGTGTGGCTATGCTAGGACGACGGTCCATTAACCGGGTAGATGAAGCCGGTGTCGTTTGTCCGGATGTGAAAGGGCCAGTAGACATCGAAGTTCCCGCTCAGCCATCCACGGGACCGCTGGCAATGGGCCAACCTTGTGCCAGGCAGTGGTCGTAGCGCCTGCGATGGCGGTTGTGGCTTTCAATCCTTGGAAATACCAATTCGGTTGAACAGCGGTCTTGAGCGCGAGGCCCCGCTTAGTGAGCTGTGCGGCGACGTGCCGCTCAACGTCGGGCGTATGACATGACAGCGCACAGCCCATAGGGCATCGAACGGTACATATCTCCGAATTAGCGCTTCTGGCAGCGCTCTTTCTTGCCGGGATCTGCAAGCCGGAAGTCGCGATTTTGCAAGATGGACCGGTCCGCCCGATCGAGGTCGTAGATCGGTGAAGTAATCGGCCATCTTCGGGTATGGATGCTGGTTCGTAATACAAACTGAATACCCTGTTCGGCCATCTCATGAAGGGACGACACGAAGATCGCGATCTCGTCGTTCGGCGCTTTCCTTACGCCATACCTGTTTTGATACCAGACATCATGATCGAAGAAAGTCGTGAAATAGAATGGCACGTAGTCGCTCAATGTACAGCCGGGTGGCTCCGGGACGGCACGCCGCCAACTCGTTGCTGCCAATTCCCGGAACTTGGGGACTCTCCGGCCGCCGCAGTTGACCTCTATGGAGCCCGGCGCGCGTCGAGGGAAACTGCTGGTTTACCTTGCATCGAGGCTTGTCGGGCGCCCACAAATTCCGCCATCCGTTTGACGCCGTAATCGGATACGATAGCCAAGGAGCCTTTCACCGATGAAAGCTAAAAGAATCCTTGGCGTCAGAGCTGGCGCCGCTTTACTGCTGGCGGCCGGCGCCGCCGTCATCCTCGTTCCGAACGCCACAACCCAGGGCCGTGGCGCGACTACCCCGCAACAAATTGCCGCGCGCAATGCCACCGAGGCGGAACTGGAATCCGTCGCCATTATCGACCGCAAAGTGATGGTGCCGATGCGCGACGGGAAGCGGATGGCGACCGATATCTACCGTCCGAAGGACGGGTCCAAGAAGTACCCCATCATCTTCGTGCGCACGCCGTACAATTTCAATTTCTGGGACGTCCGCGCCGGCGCGCCGCGCTCCATGAATGCCGAGCTCGATGCCGTCAAGCGCGGGTATGCTTACGTCGAGATGAATGAGCGCGGGCATTTTTTCTCTGAAGGGAACTACGATATTCTGGGCGCGCCGCTCTCGGACGGCACGGACGCGATCTCGTGGATGTCGGCGCAGCCGTGGTCGAACGGCAAGGTGGGGACGATCGGGTGCTCATCGACGGCGGAGTGGCAGTTGGGCGTGGCGGCGCAGGGAAATCCGGCGTTCGCAGCCATGATCCCGCAAGGCTTTGGCGCGGGCGTGGGGCGCGTGGGTCCATATTATGAGCAGGGCAACTGGTATCGCGGCGGCGCGGTGCAGATGCTCTTCATCGCGTGGATCTATGGCGAGCAGAACCAGGTGCGGCCCATGTTCCCGCCGAACACCACGCAGGAGGATTTGATTCAGGCGTCGAAGATGTTCGACCTGGCGCCGCAGATGCCGCCGGTCGATTGGGCCAAGGCGCTGCAACACCTGCCCGAGAACGAGATCATCAAAGCCGTGGGCGGGCCGCGCGGCATCTTTGCCGACCGGATGGAGGTCTCAACGGGCGGCGCCATGATCAAGCGTGCGCCGAACGACCCGGCATGGTACCGCGGCGGGTTGTGGCACGACGATATGAAGATCAACGTGCCGGGGTTCTGGTTCATGTCGTGGTACGACGTATCGATCGGGCCGAATCTGGCGGCATATAACTATGTCAGGAAGACGGCCAGGCCGGAGATCGCCAACGAGCAGTATGCGGTGATTGCGCCGACGCTGCATTGCGGTTACACTCGGGCCACTGAAGATACGGTTGTCGGCGAGCGACACATGGGCGATGCGCGTCTTGACTATAACTCGCTCACTTACGGCTGGTTCGACCATTTTCTGAAGGGCGAGGATAACAACGTATTGCAGACCATGCCGCGGGTCCGCTATTACACCATGGGAATCAATAAGTGGCAGACGGCGGACACGTGGCCGCCGGCGGGCGCTCACCCGATGACGTTTTACCTTGCAAGTTCCGGGAAAGCGAACACGCTCACCGGCGATGGCGCGCTGGCAGCGGCGGCGCCCGGAGCGGATGCTCCGGATAGGTTCACTTACGACCCGATGAACCCGGTGAATTCCTTCGGCGGCAACGTGTGCTGCACCGGCAACGCGGTCAATGGCGGCGCACTCGATCAACGGAAGATGGAAGAGCGGCCGGATATTCTGGTGTACACTTCGGAGCCGCTGAAAGAGGGAGTGGAGGCCAGCGGGCCGATTGATGTGACGCTGTATGTGTCGTCGGACGCGAAGGATACCGATTTCACGGTGAAGGTGATCGATGCGTACCCCGATGGCACGGCTTATAACCTGGATGAAACCATCCAGCGGGCGCGCTACCGCGACGGATACGACCGCCCGCCCGTTTGGATGGAAGCCGGCAAGGTGTACAAAGTCGCCCTGCAGCCGATGACCACCAGTAACTACTTTGCGGAGGGCCATCGAATCCGTATCGAAGTATCGAGCAGCAATTTCCCGCGATTCGACCGGAACATGAACACTGGCGGCAATAACTACGACGAAGTCAAAGGCGTAGTGGCACAGAACTCGGTGCACCACTCAAAGCAGTATGCCTCGCAAGTAACCATCACGGCCGTAAAGAGGCCATAATGCCCCGCGGTCACACTTTGCGGAGAGGCTCGACCTGCGGCGAGATGCCACGCCTGTCCCGGTTGCGGCGATGCCGCGTTGCGGGGCGGCCAATCCTGGCNNCGTGCAGCGTTCACACTCGTGTGAACGCCCGTTTGGCCCTCCTCAGTGCCCACGCCGGAGGCGGCACAATCTACTTTCCCCCGGGACGCTATTTCACAGGCGCCATCACCCTCAAGAGCAACATGGCTCCGGAGGCAGACGCCGGAGCTACCATCCTGGGCAGCAGCGAACGCGCCGGCTATCCGCCGCGAGAGAGCGCCTGGGGCGGCGGGCGGAAGGAATACTCCTCGCCCATCTACGCCGAAGATACGGGGAATGTGACCATCCGCGGGCGGGGGACCATCGACGGGCAGGGGCAGTATTGGTGGCGGATGGGTTGGCCCAACCGCCTAAGGATCCCGCGCGATCGGCGCACTTTCGAAGAGCTGGCGCACTTGGCGCTGCTGGCGAACGGCCGCCCACAACTCATCAAGCTTGTGCGTTCGAAGTTAGTGTCAGTCGAGCGATTACATCCGATTAACTCGCCTTTGTGGACCATCCACCCGCAGTTATGCGAGTTCGTTCGCATCGACGGCGTTGCCGTTTGGAATCCGGTTCCCTCGCCGAATACGAGAGACGATTCCGTCACGCTGAAATCGGGCATCGACGAAATCGGCCGCAAAATGGGCCGGCCCGATGAGAACATCGCCATCGCCAACTGCGCGATGCTGCGCGGCCACGGGAGCGCGACCATCGGCAGTGAGACGTCGGGCGGCGTGCGCAACGTAGCAGTGAGTGACTGCGTGTTTCAGGGTGCGGAGATAGGCATCCGCGTGAAATCGCAGCGCGGGCGCGGCGGCATCGTCCACATACAGGCGCAATCGGGGTTCACCTGTACCAGCGCGAGAGAGATCTCGTTTCAGGACGTAGCGATCGGTACCGGGAAAGTCGGCTCTCAGTATGACTAACTGCACTAACATCGACGCGGCGCGGCTCAAGTCGCGCACGGCTAGTCCGGTGGTTGAGAGTAAATGATCGTTACATTCGGTGAAATCATGCTGCGGCTGGCGCCGCCGGACTTCGAGCGGTTTCTGCAGACGCCGCGCTTTGTGGCCACCTTCGGGGGCGGGGAAGCCAACGTGGCAGTGGCTCTGGCGGGGTTCGGTTTGCCCGCGAAATTTGTGACGGTGCTGCCCGATGCGAATCCGATCGCCGATGCAGCCGTGGGCGAGCTGCGCCGCTTCGGAGTGGAGACATCGGGCATTGTGCGCGGCAAGGGCCGCATGGGCATCTATTATCTGGAGGCCGGCGCCAATCAGCGGCCGTCGAAGGTGGTCTACGACCGCGAGTACAGCGCGATTGCGCTGGCGAAGCTGGGCGATATCCCCTGGGAGAGCGTCTTCGCGGGCGCCACCTGGTTCCACATTACCGGCATCACGCCGGCGATTAGCGCCTCTCTTGCCGACCTTGCGGCGGAGGCGTTGCGCCATGCACGAGCCGCGGGCGCGGTTATTTCCTGCGATCTGAACTACCGCAAGAATCTGTGGAAGTGGGGCGCGAAGGCGAGCGAAGTTATGCCCAAGCTGATGGGACTGGTCGACGTCGCCATTGCGAATGAAGAGGACGTGCAGATGGCGCTCGGTCTGCAGGCGGAGGTTGACGTGCACTCGGGGCAGCTCGACCGGGCGCAGTATGAGGCGCTCACCAAGACGGTGCTTGCCGCGTATCCCAACCTGCGCGCGATCGCGATTACGCTTCGCGAATCGCACAGCGCGTCGCACAATGGCTGGTCGGCGTGTCTCAACGACCGGCAACAGTTTCTGCTGAGCAAGCAGTATCAGATCACGCATATTGTCGACCGCGTAGGCGGCGGCGATAGCTTCGCGGCGGGGCTGATTTACGGGTTGACGACGATGCCTGCGCGCCAGGACGCGCTGGAATTCGCCGTGGCCGCAAGCTGCCTGAAGCACTCGGTGATGGGCGATTTCAGCCGGTCCACTTTGGCGGAAGTGAATGCCTTGCTGAAGGACGGCGGCTCCGGCCGCGTGCAGCGCTAGCTTAGCTAAGCAAGTGAGCCCATGGCCTGCCCACTCCCGAGCCGCTCCGAGCGCTCGGTCTTCGGCCGGATATCCGCTAGCCCCAATACTGTTCACTTAACGCCTCCGAGTCTGAGGGGATACCTTTTAGAGGGGCTGGGAAAAGACGGTCTTGGCTCGAGTCGAAGCGCGTTCACANNTGTGAACGCTGCACGCATGAGTGCGACGCGTGAGTGCGCCGCATGAGTGCGTGCGCCACGATTTGATTCGCCTGCATTAAGACTAAGTGAACAGTATTGCCGCTCATTGCCGCCGGCCCGGTCAGGGGGCGCGCGGACGACCTCAAAAAACGAGCGCCGTTAAGCCAATGCTTACCGCCTTTTGCCAACGCCGCCCTGACGGCATGCGCTAGCCGATAGCCGCGGCCCCTTGCGTAGTAACCTTCGACGGGGCTTTCCAGCCTCCCAATGCCTGCTCCAACCTTGCCGCAATAGCCAGCGCAACGTCCTCGCGCCAGGGCTTGGCCAATATCTGTACGGCAACAGGCAGCCCCGAGGAAGACTCTCCGCAACGCACCACCACTCCTGGAAGGCCGGCAAGATTGTAGGCCATGGTGTAGCCGAAGCCCCGGAAGTTCGCGTCCTGGGTGGAGGCGCCGTGGGGAAGAGCGGGCTGCGGGTAAGCCGGGCAAACAATGGCATCGTGCCGGCTCAGGAAGGAGGCTATCTCCGAGCGATAGCGATCCCACTCCGCCCAGTAGCGCTGGAAGCCGGCGAGACTGGTGCGGTAAGGTTCCAGCTTGTCGAGCCACCCTGTCAGGAGGGGATGCACGCGGCGCGAGCCAATCGCGGCGAGATACGCCCTGAGAGAGTCGCCGCCATCGGCGCCGAGTAACTTCATTTCCAGATCGTAAGCCTCACTTACACAAGAGGGACGCGCCTCCTCGACGCCAGTTACATCGGGCGCCAGCGCGCCGGCGGCGGACCGGACAACAGCCGCCACCTCCTGGCCGGCGGCGCAGCATCCATTGTCTGTGTGGAACGCGATTCGCAGAACTCCGATCTCTCTCTCATCGAGAGCCGAGAACCGCACGCCGGCAACGGCCGGGTCCACTCCGTCGGGCCCGGTCAGAAGGCCCATCATCAGGACCAGGTCTTCGACTTGCCGCGCCATGGGTCCAATCTGCCACAAGGCTTCGATCCATCCACCCGCGGGCGGGAAATGTCCGGTCCGGGGCAGGCGTCCCGATGTCGGTTTGATCCCGGCAATACCGCAGAACGCAGCGGGCAGCCGGACGCTGCCGGCGCAGTCGCTTCCCAGGCCCATCGGCGAACCGCAGGCCGCGATCAGCGCCGCCTCGCCCCCGCTGCTGCCACCGCAGGTGCGCGCCAGGTCGTAGGGGTTGTTCGTGCGGCCGAATAGCAGGTTGTCGCTCTCGAACGCGAACAAAAGGTCGGGAAGGTTGGTCTTCGCGATGGGTATGCCGCCGGCTTGCCGCAATCGTGCGACCAGAGTTGCATCCGCCGTGGATAACGGCGCCGATGCACGGCCAAGGGTGCCAGCCGTGCACCGGGTCCCTTCGACTTCCATCGAGTCTTTGACGCTGAACGGCACGCCGTGCAGCGGACCGCGCGACCGGCCCTGGGCCAGCACGTCGTCCGCGGCGCGCGCTTGGTCGAGCGCACGTTCGCCGAGCAGTTCGACAACGGCGTTGATGGATGGGTTCACAGCCGAGATGTGCCTCAGATGTGTCTCGATCAGTTCCACCGACGAGAGTTCCCGGTTGCGAATCAATGCCGCTTGTTTGGCCGCGGAGAGCGATAGGAGAGAGTTCACCGTCCCATTCTATCTGCGGCTGGACGCCCCTTCGTCCGCGGGACCGGAACCGGAGATCGGCAAGGCACGAAATCGGCGGGTCGGCCTGCACTGGAACGTTCCTCCCGATCTTGAGGCCTTGGCGCCCAAGTGCCGGGAGATCCGCGCCTTTGCCAAAATGCGCATGTTGAACCGGTTGCCCATCGTCCTCCTTTTAGTACTAAATCGGCACTAAATCGATTGTATCTGGCTTCCAATTCGACTAAACTACGGCGAATGGTTGATTCAGCGTGACTCTCATTCGCGGCGGCTGGGTGATTCTCGCCCTTCCTTTCCTGATTGCTCCCTGGGTGGTTGCTCAAAATGCCGCCGAGGTTCGCCCAGCGGGAAAACTGGAACTGCATCGTGCGATCGAGCGCGAGTTGGGGCCCGGGCAGACGGATGTATTCACAGTCGATTTGGCCGCTGGCCAGTTTGCTCATGTTGCGGCTGAGCAAAAGGGCGTGGATGTGGTGGTGACCATCACTGGCCCGGATGGGAAAGTGCTCGTAACGGCGGATAGTCCGAATGACACGCTGGGACCCGAGCCGGCGTCGTGGATTGCGCGGGATTCGGGAGTTTACCAGGTTCGAGTAAGCAAGTCGGAGCGATCGTCGGAGACCGGACGCTATCAGATTGAGTTGACGGATCTGCGTGAACCTTCAGAATCGGATCGCGGGCGAATGGAGGCGGAGAGTAGCTTTTTCGTAGCTGTCGCTTACGAACGGGTCGGGGACAGAGAGAAACGGCTTGAGGCGATCCAGGGTTACGAGCGGGCGGCGCCGCTGTGGCGGGGGCTGAAGGACGGCTATGAAGAGGCGCTCTGCCTTCACAGAATCGGTGCGATGTACTACGCTTTAGCGGAGAATCAAAAAGCGCTGGAGTACTACGCGCGGGCGATCCCGCTCCGCCGCGCTGTCGGTGACCGTTCTGGCGAGGCCACCACGCTGAACAACATCGGCGTCGTGTACTCGGCTCTTGGAGAGAACCAGAAGGCGCTGGACTACTACGGGCAGGCGCTGCCGCTCCGCCGCGCCATGGGGGACCGCTCTGGCGAAGC
>PLDF01000513.1 GCA_003135055.1 Bryobacterales bacterium
TGAACGCGCTTCGGCTCTCGCCAAACGCCGGCTGCCTGAACAGCAAGTAGTAGAGTAGAACATCGGTAAGAGGCGGCTAGTCTGGCATAGGGAACTAGCTAAGCTAGAGGTTGAATCTGCGCGTTTCTTATCTTTGACCGTCAGGTCCGTGATCGCAATGCGTTGCTGAACGATTCGGGAAATTTCCATGATAGATTTTCACTTCCACGCTTTCGGCGGCTGTGTACTGTGGCGGAAGGTTGGCTCCGACGGGTGCCAGTATCGCCACGTCTGGCCAAATGAGCTTGCGGTATTCCGGCCGCGCGGATCCATCCAGTAGACTAAACGTTCACAGCGAATCGCTGGCGCTCTTCGGGGCACCGAAAAATACCAGGCTGAGCCACTGTTATTTTCCATTAGAATGATTGAGAATGGTGACGTCAAGCGAAGGCGGCTTGCTGCCGCTTGGAGAACTTGCTCCTCTGATCGCACAGGCTCGCGCCATCATTGGCCACGCGACACGTATATCCATCTTCACTGGCGCCGGTGTTTCTGCGGAAAGCGGCATACCCACATTTCGTGACCAAGGAGGATTCTGGACTCGTTTTCCCCCGGCGCAGTTTGCCAATTGGGCGGGCCTCCAGCACCTCATCCAAAAGGACCCGCTCCGAGTGGCTGAATTCGTGGTCGAGCTGCTTCGGCCAATATTGAACGCGCGCCCTAATCCAGCACATGAAACGATAGCGGCTCTGGAGGCACTGGACAAAACCGTCACGGTCATCACACAGAACATTGATGGCCTACACCAACTCGCCGGCAGCACTAGGGTCATCGAGATTCATGGTTCAGTTTTCGAGGTTCTTCAAACTAATGCCGGCCCGCCGATAGGAATCCGCCGCCTACAGCGCGCCGACCTATCGGTCACTGTGAGTGAATTGGAGGAGTTCTTGCGGACTGGCAACTCCGATACCGCTCGGTTCCTGCATGCGGCTCGGAGCATATTCGGCAGGAACTCCCAAGGGTTTTACAGGCCAAATCTCGTCCTTTTTGGAGACGTGCTTCCACAGGACGCTTGGCAGCAGGCAACGGCGGCGGCAGACACTCGTGACTGCTTGCTTGTCATCGGCACATCTAACCTGATCACTCCTGCTTCCACGATTCCGGAAATCGCTCGCTCCAAAGGCGCAAAGATCATAGCGATTGGGTACGATCCGTGCCCGTGCGATGTTTGTCTTCGGGGTGCGGCGGGAATCATCCTGCCATACGTGAAGGAAAATAAGTGAAGATACCTCTGACCGCAAACCACCAGAGCCCCGAGCACCATCTTTTAGATCAGGTCGACACGTGCTTTCAGGTCTTCGACAAGAAGCGGCAGCAAAACAAATTTTTGGCGTTCGGCCTTAAGATCTCGATTGCTGCTCTGGGTGCCGCCACGACGGTACTTCTAGGCATTTCGTATTCGGGAAAACCTGATAACCTTTTCAAGAATATAGCCATCGGATTAAGTGCGCTGAGCGCCGTGATAGCTGCGTGGGACGCCTTCTTCAACCACCGTGTACTATGGCTTCGTTACACTGTTGCGGCGAACAAAATGCGAGCTCTCCGCGAGGAAATAAGGTACCAACTATCGCGAGACATGGGGATGAAAGAAGAAATCGCCGACAAATTCTTCGCCCAATACCAAATGATTATCGCGGAGATCAATAATGCATGGGAAGACTTGAGAAAAACTGAGCCGGAGAGACCTGACCTTCCAACCGCCAAGAATCAACCCACTTAGGAATACGCCTCCTACTCCAACGTGGAATTCAGAGTGGGGTGCCCCAGATTCCGGCTTCCCGAGCAGACACAGGGATAAGCCATGTATGACGCAGTATTGAGCTATGCCCACCGATCGCGGCCGACACGGAGACCGTCTATGTGACAGTGCAGGAAATTACTCCCGGTAGGTCCCGGTCACGTCAACTGGCCGAGACACGCCCCTGTCGTGCAAGTGGTCGTGGATTACCGTGGGCCAGACCCCTCCGTCGCCGCTGATCGTTCGTTAGGAGCGAACTTCCCCAGATCGCTTAAGCACCCTGCAACCGCCCAGCGCAGGCGCCTTCCGCCGATTTCTGCTAGATTATGCCCATGCGATTGGCAATTGCCGGGCTGCTTTTCTGCGCGTTGACGGGGGCGCAAAGCCACAACGTTCAGACCGCGACGCTATCGAATGGAATGAAGATCCTGATTGAAGAGGACCACGCCATTCCCAATGTCGCGATGTATTTCTTCTATCGAATCGGATCGCGCAACGAGCGGCCGGGAATCACCGGGATCTCGCACTTCTTCGAGCACATGATGTTCAACGGCGCCAAGAAGTACGGGCCGAAGCAGTTCGATATCCAGATGGAAAAGGCCGGCGGCGAGAACAACGCGTCCACCAGCAACGATCTGACGGTCTATACCGACTGGTTCCCCAACACCGCGCTCGAACTGATGATGGATATGGAGTCGGACCGCATCCGCGATTTGGCTTTCGATCCCAAAATCATCGAGTCTGAGCGCGGCGTGGTGTACTCAGAGCGGCGAACCTCGGTGGACAACAGCAATCCAGGAACACTCTCGGAACAGTTACGCGCGGCTGCGTTTATTGCGCATCCGTATCACTGGCCGGTAGTGGGCTGGCCCTCCGACATCGAGTCTTGGACCATGGCGGATTTGAAGAGTTACTTCAAAATCGGTTACGCTCCCAACAATTGCACCATGGTTGTGGTGGGCGACGTCTCCACGGCGAATGTTTTGGCGCTGGCCAGGAAATATATCGAGCCGATTCCGCGGCAGGATCCGCCGCCGCCCGTGCGGACGAAGGAGCCGCCGCAACTGGGCGAGCGGCGCGTAGTGGTGCGCAAGGCCGCGCAGTTGCCGCTGCAGATGATCGCATACCACGTTCCCGAGGCGAAGAGCCCGGATACGCCTGTGCTCGAAGTAGTTGCGGCGCTGCTCTCGCGCGGGCAAAGCTCGCGTCTCTACCAGCGAATGGTGGATCGGGATCAATTGGCTCTTTCGGTGAACGCGGGGAAGGGCGAAACGCTCGACCCCACCATCATGACGATCACCATACAGCCGCGCAGCGGCGTCGATCCGGCGCGAACCGAGAAGGCGCTGTATGAGGAATTGGAACGGCTGCAATCTACGGCGGTAGAAAGCGAAGAGTTGCAAAAGGCGAAGAACGAGTTGCTGGCGGGGCAGTACCGGCAGATGAAAACCATCGCGGGCAGAGCCAACTTACTCGGCAGGTACGAAGTGTTCTACGGCGATTACTCCAAGCTATTCTCCGTGGATAAGGAGATACAAGCGGTCTCGGCGGAAGATATACAGCGCGCGGCGCGAACTTACTTCACGGAGAAGAACCGAACGGTTGCGACGCTGGTGCCCGAGGGGCCGGTGCGGCCCCCGGGGCGTGGACGCCAAGGGGGTAATCAATGAAGCCGCTGCTTGGTCTAAGCCTGATGCTCGCCATGGCACTGCCGCAATTTGCGCAGGTGAAACTGCCGCCCTATACCAGGGAGGTGTTGCCGAATGGCGTGGTGGTGGCGTTGATTCCGCACGCGGGAGTTCCATTGGTTCACTTCCACGTACTGGTCAAGGGTGGATCGGAATCCGATCCGCCGCAGATGGCCGGCCTGGCGAGCGTGACGGCGCAGCTTTTGCGTAGGGGCACGGCGAAGCGCAACGCCGACCGGTTCTCCGAAGACCTCGATTATCTGGGCGGGACCTTCACCACTGGCTTCGATCCGGGTGGTTCGTCGGCCGCGATCACGGCCGAGTTCTTAGCCAAGGATTTCGACCGTGGACTCGACTTGCTGAGCGATGCGCTCTTGCACCCATCGTTTCCCGAGGACGAAGTTGCCAAAGAGATCGCGCGGCGTTTGGATCAGGTGCGGACGGCGAAAGACAATCCGGCAGCGGCAATCCGGTCGTATTTCCAGACAGCCTTCTTCGGGCGTCTGGACCCGCGTGGGAATCTGCCGGATGAAGTCACGCTGGCGCGCATTCAGCGCAAGGATCTGGTGGAAGATCACCAGAAGCTATACTGCGGCAAGAACATGATTGTCTCGGTCGCCGGCGATTTCGACCCGGCCGCGGCCAAGGTGAAACTCGCGCAGACGTTCGGCGCCGCGCCCGCCGGAACGGCATTCCAGTGGGTTCCGGCGGCTACTCCTCAGCGGCGCGCGCAGATGTTGCTCATCGACAAGCCCGATGCCACCCAGACCTATTTCATAATTGCGCAGCCTGGAATCGACCGGAGAAGTCCGGATCGGGAGGCGCTCGAGCTGGTGAACACCGTTTTCGGCGGCCGGTTTTTGTCTATGTTGAATGAGGATCTGCGCGTCAATACGGGTCTTACTTACGGCGCCAATTCGCAGGTGGAACAGATGCGCCTGCCGGGAGCGATCGCGATCAGTACCTACACGAAAACCGAGACCACAGAGCGCGCTGTCGATCTCGCGCTCGAAGTGCTCAAGCGGCTCAACGAAAAGGGCCTCACGGCCGAGCAGTTGGAACTCGCGAAGGCCTACTTCAAAGGGCAGTATCCAACGCGGCAACTCGAGACCATCGACCAATTGGCGAGTGTGGTCGGCCAGATTGAGATGTATGACCTGGGGCGCGTGGAAGTGGATGGACTATTCTCACGGATCGATGCAGTGACGCTGGCCCAGGTGAACGCAGCGGCGCGAAAATACTATCGCACCGATAACTTGACGTTAGTGTTGTTAGGAGCCGCCGATAAGATTCGGGATTCGGTGAAGAAGTACGATCCGCATATGGTGGAGATGTCGATTCGCGATCCGGGATGGGGCGGGAAGTAGAGCCGCGATGCCCACCGGCGCCCAGCTTTTCGCACAGACCGTTGCACGGTTGGGGATCGACACTATCTTCACGCTGGTGGGCGATCATCTGAACGAAGTGCTGGTCGCGGTAGCGGCGAGCGGCATCCGCTTGGTGGATATGCGGCATGAGTCCGGCGTCACTCATGCGGCGGACGCGTGGGCGCGGGTGAACCGCAGGCCGGCGCTCTCGCTGGTCACTGGCGGCCCCGGCCACACTAACTCGCTCAGTGGCATTGCCACCGCCCACCTGGCGGGCAGTCCGCTGATCGCGGTGAGCGGCGGCCGCGCCAGCACGCTCGCGCACCGGCAGGCATTTCAGGATATCGACCAGGTCGGCATGGCAAGACCAGTGGTGAAATGGGCCGCCGAGCCGCCGGAAGCTGCATTGATTCCGTTCTATCTGACGCGAGCCTATGTCGAGGCCAATACCGGCCGCAGAGGCGCGGTTCATCTTACCATTCCGGTGGACCTGTTCACCGCCAACGCCAGCGGGAGTCAGGCCGCTACCGCGGTTCCTTCGGCCGGCGGACTGCCTTACCCGGATCCCGCGGACACCAGCCGCGCGATCTCTCTGCTCCGTTCCGCCGAGCGGCCAATTGTGATTGCAGGCAGCGGCGTCTGGTGGTCCGGCGCCGGGGACGCGTTGCGCCAGTTCATTGAGCACACGTCGATGCCGCTCTACACCATCACCATGGCGCGCGGCGTGATCCCGGACGATCATCCGTTGGTAATGGGCTATGCGGACCCCGCGCTCAACGCCGCGGTTGGCGCCGCGTTCCGCGAAGCCGACCTGTTCCTGGTGGTGGGCAAGCGCATCGACTACCGGCTGGCGCTGGGCGGCGAGCGCTTGTTTCCGCCCCATGCGCGATTCATCCAGATCGATATTCATCCGGAAGAGCTCGGCCTCAACCGGCCGCTCGAGGTTGCCATCTGCGCCGATGCCCAGCTCGCTTTGGAGGCCTTACTGCAAGCCGCGGGACCCGATCCGTGGACCGACGCCCGGAAGCCGCGCCCCTGGCTCGATCGCCTGCGGTCGCTTCGCGCGGACTGGCGGACGAAACTCGCGGAGTGCGGCTGCGATGCGGCGGCGCAGCTTCATCCGGCGGCGTTTTTCCGCGAGCTGAGCCGCGCGCTGCCTCCCGATGTGCTCTACTCCTGGGACGGCGGCGACTTCGCGCATTGGGGCCGCGCGATCCTTCCGGCACGCGAAGCGGGCGGCTGGCTCCGTCTAGGGCCGTTGGCAACCATCGGCGCATCGCTTCCGAACGGCCTTGCGATCCAGCTTGCGCATCCGGGCCGGCGCGTGGCGGCTATCACCGGCGATGGGTCAGTGGGCTTCTATCTCGCCGAAATGGATAGCCTGGTTCGTCACAAGCTGCCCGTGCTGCTGATCGTGGGCAACGACGCCGGTTGGGGTCTGGAGCGGGAGTTGCAATCGTTCGCGACCCATGGCGCGGGCACGGTAGCGTGCGAGTTGCAGTGGGCGCGATACGATCTGGTGATGAAGGCGTTCGGTGGCGATGGCGAGACCATTGAGCGGCTCGAAGAGGTTGGTCCGGCGGTGCAGCGCGCTCTGGCTTCGGGCGTTCCCTATTGCCTCAACGTCAAGATACGCGGCGCGCGTTCGCCTTTCACCGACTGGCAGATCGCGGGGAAGAAGAAGTGATCCGGATAGCCATTCCCGACGATGCTCCGCCGGTGCTGGCTTCAAGCGTTGCGTGGCGCGAACTCGAACGCCGCCTCGATGGGCGCGCCACGCTGGACTATTACGACACCTTGCCGGGCTCGGAAGAGCGACTGGCCGAGCGAATCGCGCCGGCCGACGCCGTGCTGAACATTCGCGCTTCGTCGAAGTTCACCGGGGCGGTGATGGAGAGTGCGCCGCGGCTGCGGCTGATCTCCGTATGGGGCACGGGCACGGACCATGTCGATCTGGCGGCCGCGCGCCAGCACAACATCGTGGTCACGAACACCCCCGGCGTTTCGGCCGCTTCCGTCGCCGAACATGCATTGGCTCTGCTGCTCGCAACCGCGCGCCGCATCCCGCAGGCGGACGCAGCGACGCGCCGCGGCGAATGGCCGCGCGGGCAGGGCGTCGAACTGCGCGGAAAAACCTGTGGCGTGGTCGGGCTGGGCGCGATCGGGCGCCAGTTTGCGGCGCTGGCGCGAGGCATCGGAATGCGCGTCATTGCGTGGACCATGCACCCGCAGCCACTGCCCGGCATCGAACTGGTGGAGCTGGACGAACTGTTTCGCGCGAGCGATGTGGTCAGCGTGCATCTGCGGCTTTCTCCGGATACGGAGGGCTTCATCGGCGCGCGCCAGTTCGAGGTGATGAAGCAGAGCGCCATCCTGATCAACACCGCGCGCGGAGCCATTGTGGATGAGGCGGCGCTGATGGATGCGCTTTCCACCCACCGCATCGCCGCCGCGGGCCTGGACGTTTTTGCCACTGAGCCGCTGGCGGAAGACCATCCGCTCACAAGGTTGCCGAACATCGTGATGACTCCGCACTGCGCGGGCATCACGCCCGAAGCGCTGGAGGCCGGTCTGCGGATGGCCGTGGATAACATCTGGGGATTTCTGGAGGGGACGGCTAGTTAGCGCGTATTGGAGTGACACGCGATGTATTGCTTTGTGGGGCTGCCGCCGGCTTTTAGTTAGCCGGCGCTGACCGGGTGCGAAGACCGCGCATGGCCCGAAAGAGCCGCCTGAAAGGCGGCTGCAGGCAAGATTGCCTGCCCCACTCATATATAGGAAGCTATCCGCGCCCGCATATCATCGGGCATCGGGGCGCGCATGGAAACCGCATCCATAAGAACGAGCACCACTCGCCCGCGCACGCGGCCGGCGCCATCCGGCCCTTGAAACACGATTTCCAGACCGATGGAACTCGTGCCTACGTCGCGCACGAATAATGCGGCGGCCAGTTCCTCGCCCATGAAACTCGGCGCCATGAAATCCACTTCCAGATGGACCGTCGGCAGCCCGCGGCCGGCGCCCGCTTTCATCTCAAAGAACGGAAGGTTCTCCTGCCTGCACCAGTCTTCCACCAGGTTGTTGAACATCTCCAGATAGCGCGGGTAAAAGACGATGCCCGCGGCGTCGCACTGGGCAAATCGCACCAGGATAGCGGCGCGATGCACGCGTTCAGCCACGCACTTCCTCCGTTATTTTTTGTAGCGCCTCTTCCAGTTTCCGGCCAGTCTCATCCGCCAGCGCCGCCCTCCCGAAGCTGCTTGAGATTTTCCGCCGCACCATCCATACGGCGCAGTTTGGGAAGCGCTTCCATCAGGGCGTCATAGCCGCGGCTGCCATGAACATGCGTATCGCCGTAGCCTTTGATCAGCCGCGGGCATTCGGCCACTTCCCCGCCTCTTCTGTTATCAGACATGAAGAGCTGCTAGATGCCTATTCCCAAAGCAGAAGTCACCTAGGTTGGAGTTGTAGGACCCACGGATCAACAATACGAGCGGCAGGCACGCCGGCCCAGTCCAGCGCTGCATTGGCGACCGCGCACAAGATTTTTAGGTCTTGACGTTTTGCCGCAATCTGTGCGAACCCCAGTAATCTAGAGATCCACCACCGAGTTTCCGGGCTCGCCGAGGCGGAGCTAGGAACAGGAATGATTTGAAAAGCTGGACCGCTCTGAATCGCAAAAGGTAATTCTGGCTGGTTCCTGATCTTAAGTGAGTATTGTCCTTCGGGGATGTCGGAGAATAGAAAACTGCCGCCCTGAAGCGTCTTGGTTCCTCGGCACTCAGCCGTTTTGTTGTTGACCAGCGTGACAGGTAAGTTCGCAATACCCGCGTTGAACCGGTCCAATATCCGCCCGGAGACTACAGCGCGCGCGGGGCCCGGAGCAGGCGTAACTACCGTTTGGGCAATACCAACCGCTGTAAAGCACAGACTGAACGCCAAATTTGAGAGTGGCAACCTCGTTTTGAACATGTAAAGACCTCCGTGAGATTTCCTGGGCAGGGATTTCGGTCTTGAGTGGCGCACGAGAGAGACACCGTTCCTGAACCGAATTGCATTTCTTGGGCCAAAGCAGCTTCCACCAGCTAGTGATGGTTTCTAGTGCCGGCCGAATCTTCGGCCCGAGCTGGGCGGACGGAACGAGGGCCGCGGCGCCGACGGCCGGCTTGGCGGATTGACGTGCGGCTGAGAGCTTCCGCTGCCGAAACGCTTCGGACTGTGATCCGCATTTGGGTCGCTCGCGCCCGGAGTGGAGAATCGCGAATCGCGGTAGTTGCCGCTCTTCGAGGCGTACTTCGAATCCTTAAATCCGCCGCTCTTGGCGTAACTGCTGCCGGAGTAGCGATCCGCGGTGGCGGTTCCTTGCGATCCGTATCTAGGGGTTCCGGCGGCTTCATCGCGGCCGTAGTAGGTGCGGCCGGTGCTCTGGTAGCTGCGGTAATCCTCAAACTCGTAGCGGCCTAGAGGGCGGTAGCTGTGGTTGAACAGCAGGTCGCGCATCAGCGCGTATTGGCCGTAGAAGACCCAGAAACTCTGGCCGCCGCTGTGGTCCCAGTAGCCGTATTGGTTCGATTGGCCGTTGGGGGCGACGTACGCAAAACCAGCGGGCTGCGCGACGCGGTCGGCTTCGGAATCGTACTTGCCGGCCGGCTTGTGCTCGATGGCCATGCCGAGGTCGTTGCGCATGGCCTGGTAGGTGGCCGGCGTCACTTCCACCCAGCGCTCGTCGGAAGTGGTGGCGCCGGTTTTGGCGGCGGCGTCCGGAAGGCGCGTGGTGACGGTGCGGATCTCTTGCTCGTCCGTATGCCCATGCTGGCGCATGTCGACGAGCAGCTTGTCCCAGGAGTTGTACAACTGCCCGGTGAGCGCGGTAATCTCAGTGGTCTGCCGCGGCAGATCGGCGGCAGCGGCTTTCAATGCGTCGGCAGCGGAGCCCAGCGCGCCGAAGTTCAGGCGCGCGAAATCGCTGGCGGCGGCCAGGCGGCGCTCTTCGGCGCTCGATTGCCAGATTTGATCGCCGCGCGCTTCGAGTTGTTGGACGGATGCGACGCGCGCGTCGAGGTCGGGCTTCTTCTGCGGCCAATCGGTTTCGGCGCGCTGCACGGCGGCGTTGAGCGCGTTCAGATCGAAGGTGTGGATGGCTTGATAATCGCGCGCCATCTGCTGCAGGTCGTCGGGCAGATGCCGCTTCAAATCGACCCAGTGCGAGGCTTCGTTCTGAACGCCGGTAGCTTGGCGGACGGCCGATGTGCGCAACTGGCGCTCGTCGGCGAGCAGCTTCTCGGCTTCCTGACGGTCGCCGCGGCGGTTCTGCTTTTCGAGCGCGGCGAGCTGCTGCGCGTCGCGGTTGGCGGCTTGCAGCACGGTTTGCGCGCCTGCCAGCGCGACCGGCCACTGCTGGCTCGCGGGTACGCTGCGGAAGATATCGGCGTCGGACTGGAGCTCGCTGCCGACTTCGTCTTTCGCGCGCTGGACCTGCGCGGTGCTGGACGCGAGCGCGCTGCGTTCGGAATCGATGGCGGAACGCGTACTGCGTGGAAGATCGTCGAGGCCGAGGAATGGCACAACGGCCATCACGGCCAAGACTATGACGGTCAGCAGGCGTAAAGCGGGGTTTTTCATGGGCGGCGCTCTCTCTTGCGGCGAAAACCGGCATCTCGCGAGGCGAAGAGCGCCGGCTGAAAACCGGCGGCAGCCAGGATTGGCCGCCCCACAAAGCGTGTAGCCATTAGGATGCTCTTCCGCGATAGACGGTCACGTCGCCGGGTTGGATACCGGTAAATAGAGTTACCGTGAACGGCTCGCTCTGTTCCTTGCGGATTCCGAGAATGCCGGCGCCATCCTGCTGGCGAAATTCCCAGTAGTAGAAACCGTCGGCTTGCGGGCGGTCGCTGCGCTTGGCCTGCACTTCGCGGCTGATGACGTAGAGCCATGTTTTGCCGTCGAACTCGAAGGAATCGGCGGTGTTCTGGCGCTCGTCCATTTGCGCCAGATCGTCTTCGGAGACGCCCAGATCTTCAAGAGTCACTTTGCGCGGGTCGTTGTGGACGCTCACTTCGACTTCTTCGTCGCCGCCCACGCGCAGAGCGACGCGGCGCTCGCCATACGGACCCGCGATTTCCACCCATTGACGCGAACCGGCGGTGATCCACGTGGTGCGATCCACGGTGAAGTCGAGATCTTCCATCTTGTCGCCCGCGCCGGAGATGGAAATGGCGTCTCCCACGCGGGCGTCCTGCGGTTTCAAATTGGCCAGGTCTTCCACGGGAGCGGACGCGGTGACGGGCTGCGGATGCTTTTTGAAAAACTGCATAATCACCACCGCCAGCATCACGCCCAGAACGGCTTCGAGAGTCAGAGTGATCATGAGCCTCCGCTGGACGGTCCGCCGGCTGCCCTACGCTCCGGCCTTTTCGCCCGCCTGTTGCCCGGCGGCAACGGACGCACTGCCGCTGGGTAATTCCTTAGGAATATATGGCGCGGAAGCGGGACTCGATTTGATCTGGCGCGCAGCCTTCATGGCTTCGAGCTCGGCGTCGACGCTGTGGTTGCCGAGAGTGGCGAACTGCTTTTCCAGATCGTCATCCTTGCCGGTGGATGCCAGATCGTCGAAGGCTTTCGCGGTGGCTTCTTCGCGAGATACGCTTTCCTCGAAGCGGTTCAACTGAGAGAAGGCGTTATCGGCATTGCCCACGCCCGCCATGGCTTCCGCCACTTTGCGCTGCGCCGACGCGGCGTTCTTGCGCGCTACCAGGGTGGTGGCGGTGCGCTCGCCGTCTTCGATCTTGCGCTTGAGCTCGCCCACCTGCTGCTTCAGCTTCTCGCTGGCGGCCTTGGCCGATTCGACGGCCGTCTGCATGGAGGCGACCTGCTGATCGCTTTCGGCTTTCTTGGCGAGCGCCTTCTTGGCCAGGTCTTCATTGCCCGCGTCGAGCGCCTGGCCGGCGCGGTCTTTCCATTCCTGGGACTGGCGTACGTACTTCTGATACTCCGCGTCCAGACGGTTGTAGTTGCTCATCCCCATGGCGGAGGCGCGCACCACATTATTCAACTCGGTCTTCATGTCGGCGACGGTCTGGTTGACCGTTGCCTCGAAGGTGGCGTCCTCGATGGTGTCCATCCCCTTATTGGCCTGTCCGCGCGCCACGCGGCCGGCCCGGCCGAACAAATCCGATAGAAATGCCATATGGTTTCTCCGTTTACGCTTTCAATCCGGCGAGCACGCGGCGCGCCGTCATCACATCCACCAGCAGGAAATGCACGCACGAGAGGATGTCGTCTTCGTCGTCCGAGCCCAGATCCTGCAGCTTGCAGAAATTGCTGAGCGTGATCGCCACATTGCCGCCGCTGGCGTCGTAGAGCGAGAAGTGAGAGGTGGAAATGCCGTTATCCGAGGCCAGCATACGCGCCATGATATCGGCCGTGACCGACGCGCGTGGAACCACGGTGCAGGTCAGCGACAGGAAGAGGATTTCCCCTTGCAGCACCGCGTGGACGGTAACGCCGCTATCGACTTCCCGGATGGTCAGGGAATCGGGCGACGCCTCGGAAACTTCATAACCGCGCTCGGCAAGGAGCGCGTGGATGTGCCCCAATTCGGGGCTGGTAGTTGCTGTCATAGGAGACTCACTTGTCGATACGATGTCCGGGCGCTGGAAGTTCCTTTCCACTGTAACACCCGGCAACCATTGTAATGCGCGAGACCGTTTTCAGGCTGGCGGCATGGGCGGAATGCCGCCGGAAAACGGGAGCCGAAGATCAGAAGCCGTAAGCGAGCGAGCGATTTGCGGTGTACTATCGAGCGGATCGGGAGGGTGTCGCCCGGCTTGAAACCGCTTTGGGGCCGCATGACGGCGCACCAGACGATCTGCCATTTGAGCGATTCGTTTCTGGTGCCGATGGGGGCTTAAGGCGGTCGGCATGGCGAGCGGCCCGGTGCAGCGCACGGTGGTTAAGTTTCTCGCGTTGCATGCTCCGGTGAAGTGGCCGGCCGGGGTGAAGACAAGGCCGGAGGTGGAGCAAGGCGTGGGCGGAACGGGGCCGGGGGAGTTCGAGAGCGACCGCCGGACTCTGATCGCAATCGTGGAACGCTTTGCGGCTGCGAACCGCGATTTCGAATGGGGGCCGCACCCGATTTTCGGCAAGCTAAGCGAGAGCGAATGGCTGCGCTGGGGATACCTGCACGCCGATCATCACCTGCGCCAGTTCGGGCTGTGAGCAGGTGCGTGAAAGTTGCGTCGACGACGATCGGTATAGTGTTGCCCGAAATCACTTGGTAAGCGGCATCAATTGCGCAGAGCCACTTCTCCGAGATGGCGACAAAACCGTCCATTTACGGCAGGGCACGCGGTCGGCCAGTTTCCGATGAGCCCGTTTTTCGCCCAGAACGCCATTCTCGGGATACAGCGGCTATGATGGAAATTGAATGAAGCTCCGGCTGCTGCCTCTCGTTGTCGTGAGTGTGTTTGCTCAAACATCTTACGTCCCGTATGCTCCCAACAGCGATGGTCCTGGGCCAACCTTTGCGATTAAACGAGTTCGTGATTGTTATCCAGGCTCCGTCTCGTCCATGCGAACCATCGATTTCCGAAATTTCAAGTTTCTGAATTTTGGTGCGGATGGAAAGCCGTCGGGCGGCTACGCACTAAAAAACGGGCATTTTCAGCGCGACGCCAAGTTCGATCACTTCTCGTTTGACTTCGATTCGATCCACTATCTCCCGGCGCGAACTCGTTCGGTTGCAAGCTCCGCCCTCGTTGTTTCTTGGTCTGCCGTTGGGGGCAGTTCTAGCCAGGGAGGAAACGCGAAAGTGTTCAACCTTTCCGCCAACCGCCTGTGTGTCGTGCAAGAAATTGACTGGGATACCCACTTCCAAGCAGGTCAGCCCACGGATTCGTTCGATCCCAGCACGAGCACTCTTGTGATTCGCTCGGCCCACTACATCACCGGAGATGCCCACTGCTGTGTTTCGGCGATGGACGTTGTCACGCTCCGGTGGGATGGAACTCAATTTGCGCCAGCACCCATTCAGACGGAACTCTCCGACTATGGCAAGACGCAAGGAAAGACGCTACCGAGACTCGCCCCACGCTAATTTCCTCATTGTGCGCCTGCCCTTATGCAGCCCTACGGGATACTGGCCGATAAGTGGATATCGAAAACTTGCCCCGACGAGTTCCCGCCCCAGCACTTGGCCGTCTCACGTCCATGTCGTACAAGTGGTCCCGCCGGGCTAAGAACAGATCACCCGCTTTTGGAAAACGGGCATAGCGGACACAAGGCCCTTCAAGGTCTTCGCCCCTCACGGCGGAGGCCTTCATGCACGAGCATTTTGAGCAGAGTCTGGTAACCGATGCCCTTGCGAGCCGCGATCTCTCGCGCCCTCGTAACGTCGGGTTCAGGTAGGCGCAACGCTATCTGAACGGTCGTGGCGCGTCTCAATTGGGCGACTAATCGCGATCCCCGCGGCTCGCTTCCCTTCCTTGCGGATCCCGTCGATTTTCGCTTTACAAACTCGCGGCCCTGGGGGCTGGCCCACCAGTCCGCCTCTTCCTCTTCATTCGCGAACTTCGGCATGTCAATCGGTTTCTTTTTCATCGCATCACTCCCCACGTACGCGCCGGGCTAAGTAGTCCCTCTTCTGCCCAGCATCCGGATCATAAGCGGTCACGACTCGGACCTTTTCGCCGCGCTCGGCTACAATAGTGGCCAGCAGCCTTCCCGAGTCCGTTTCACAGTAGTAGACGTAGCGGATTTCCCCCTGCACGTCTTGTTCATGGATGAGGACTGGGCTGTTCGAGAGACCTTGTTCCACCTCTTCGGGCTTGATCCGATGCGCCCGAATCTTGCGCAAATTGTTTTTGTCCCAATCGAACGCTCATTTCCATTGTATATGCAATGCATGACAGGCGCATCTGTCCCCAAGAAAGCGCGGCGGTAGTCGATTATCGGCCTCGGTTTGTATAGCCCTGCGGCGGTTGAGCTTCGGTAGGAGAGCCCTCCCGGTTTTCCGCATCAGTTCTATGAGATCGAATTCAGGATACTGTGAGGTGAAGTGTCGCCCGCGGAAAGTTCGATGAAAGACCTCGACTTTATAACGGCGCACTGGGAAAGGAATTCGTACCCCGCGGGGCAGGGCCACGGCCAGGGCCGCTAAGAACCTTCGGCCGAAAGGCTTTCCGGAAACTTGACCCGGGACTGAGCCGTTAAGCCGCTGGCTGGATTTCAATATCTCTGGCGACGCTCGTCGGTTGCGGAACCGGGTCGCCGAATTCGCGGAGCGTTTTTAGATGCCCTTCGATCGCTTCCCGAATATTACGTTCCGTCTCTTCAAAAGTTCCACCGGTCGTGATGCAGCCGGGCAAATCGGCGACATACGCCGCCCAATTGCACCCAGCCTGCTCAAAAATGACCGCGTCCCTGACGCTCATTGCTTTTTCTCCAATCCCGCCGCCTGTTGAATCGACTTTAGCGTTACCAGCGGGAACGTCGTCACCGGGATGTCCCGGAATAGTCATCACATTTGGCTTCGAGGGTGCTTGTAGTGGCGGTGGCTTTCAGTAGTTCGAACGTGCGCCCAACCATCAGCCTCCACGAGTTTCACCAGATCCCGAACCTTCACAATTACCATCGCGGGCACTTGCCAAGCAGCGTTCTGCGATATATGCGAATTGGCAGGCGCGCGCCTCATAGTGTGGGCGGGTCTTGTTTAGCGCCTATGGCCAATCGGGCGCCAGTCTCGCGCGAAGACTGAAGCGCGTTCACACGANNGGGCGCCCCGTGCGCCACGAACAGGGCCTCGATCACTGTTTGTCTATCTTGTCGTTATTGTTAGTCGTGTTTCCCCGCAGATTCGGCGGCGGCGGATCCTTCACCCACTTATCGAACCAGCGTAACTTCTCCCAGTTGACATGCTCGATGGTTTCCTTGGCGCGATAGCCGTGGGCTTCGGACGGCAGGAAGACCAGGCGCACGGTACCGCCATTGCCGCGGACCGCTTCATACATGCGCTCGGATTGAATGGGGAAGGTGCCGGTGTTGTCGTCCGCTTCGCCGTGGATCAACAGCAGCGGGCTCTTGATCTTATTGGCGAACATGAACGGCGACATCTTGATATAGAGATCCGGGTCGTCCCAGATGGTGCGGCGCTCGTTCTGGAAGCCGAACGGCGTCAGGGTGCGATTCGGCGCTCCGCTCTCGGCGATTCCGGCCTTGAAGAGATCGGAATGCGCCAGCAGGTTATCAGTCATATACGCGCCGTAACTGTGGCCGCCCACGCCGACGCGGTTGCGGTCGGTGACGCCCATCTCGACGGCTTTATCGACGGCGGCTTTGGCGTCCATCAGCAACTGATCGAGGAAATGATCGTTGACCGTGGCGCGCGGGCCGACGATGGGCATCGACGCATTATCGAGCACGGCGTAGCCATCGAGCGCGAAGAAGATTTCGGAGTATCCGCCGATCTCGGTGAACCGCATACGGGAACCGTTGTTGGCCGTTCCACTGGCGTCGTCGGCGGTCTCATATTCATACGGATAGGCCCACAGGATGGTAGGCAGGGGCTTGCCGGCGGTGTAATCGGGCGGCAGATAGAGTGTGAACGACATCTCGACGCCATCCGGCCGCTTGTAAGTCACCAGCTCCTTGTGAACCTTGCGCATGATGGGCTGCGGATCGGGGTAACTGGTCATCGCCGTCATTTGTCCGGAGGAGGTGCGCACATAGTAATTGGGCGGATCGGTGGGGCTTTCGCGGCGTGTGAGGAATTTATCCCCGTGGGCGTCGAGTAAGACGTCGACTGTCTCGTAGTGATCGTCGTCGCACTTGAAGAGCAGCTTAGTCTCCTTAGTGGCGAGATTGTAGCGGCTCATGAAGGGATGGTCTCCGGTGGCGGAAGCGCCGTTGCCCTGCAGGAAAACGTTATCGCCGTCGAGGATGACGACGCGGACGCCGCTCGGAAGCGTCTTCTCCATGGGACGGCCGGGATCGTTATAACGCGCGCCGCCGCGAGTCCAGAGCGGCTTCGGCGCTTCGGTCGGGTTGGCGAAATCGATCAGGTACGCAGTGGTGGCGCGGCCAGCGCCGCCGCGGCCACCCCCTCCTCCGCCGCCTCCACGCCCTCCTCCGCCGCCATCCACGATCGCGGTATGGAGGTTCTCGGTGAACGTGAAGCCTTCGAGGCTGGTATCGGCTGCGTAGATCTGCTGCCCGGTTCCGCTGAATGGGGCCTTGAGCGCGATGATTTTGTCATGGACAGGCTCTGGCGGCGTGTTAGCCGCATCGCCGCTGGCCGTGGCAGCGTTGGCCGCGCCACGTCCGCGTCCGCCCCGGCCTCCACGGCCGCCCGTGCCTTCGAACCAAATCAGCGTGGCCGGCTCGGTAGCGAGCCAGTTCAGGCCGCGCGGACCGGCGACGACGGGATTCTCCTCATCCGCAGCCGCGGCGGCAGCGCCCGCGCCGCGTCCCGTGCCGCCCAGCGGAATGCTGGCCTCCTTCTTGAGCATTTTGCCGGTGCGGTCCCAGATTTCTATTTCGGTGGGGAACTGCCGGGCAGTATACGAATAAGAGAATGGCCGGTGAATGTAGTGCACGATGAAATTCTTGCCATCGGGCGACGGTTCCGCGGATTCGATCATCGCCGGTTTGCCGATGGGAGACATCGCGCCGGTGGCGCTATCGACGACCGCCAACTGCGACGTTGCATAGTATTCGAACAGGTCTTCGTCGTGCGGATTCTGCAGAAGGTCTTCGTAAGTGGGAGCGCCCTTGCCGCCGCCGAGGCTTTCCTGGATGTGGGGGCCGGCCGGCACGATGGGTTCGGCGGGCGGCGCGCCGCGATTGGCGCGCACGGCGTGTACCAGCAGCGACTTGCCATCCGGCAGCCATTGCAGCGCTCCGCCGGCGCCACCGCCGCCGCGGCCTCCACCGCCGCCGCCGCGGCCGCCGCCGCCAAATACTTCATTCACGCGCACGTTCGGCAACTTGCGGGTATGGCCCGTGGCGGTTTCGCCGATCCAGATCTCGTTGCCCGCGGCGGTGGAGTTGGTGAATGCAAAGTGGCTGCCATCGGGACTAAAGCGCGCCGCGCTCAGCTTGGGGTTCGGCGGCAGGGCAATCTTGATCTCAGTGCCTTCCGGAATCTTGAGCAGCAGCAGGCTCGATTGGAAAGTAGTGTTGTGCAGGCCGTTGGTCTTCGGGTTGATGCGAATGCCTGCCAGGCGCAGCATCGGCTCGGAAAGCTCGGCGATCGGCGGATAACGCACCGGGCTGCCCTGTATCGCGTAAGCGTGGTTCGGGCTTAGCGAAAGCGTAGGCGTGGCGGGCGAGTTAAGGATATCCTCGATCGCTTTGGGCGGCTTTTGATACGTGTCCGCGCCGAAGAATACGAAGGCTGCCGGGGTGAGCAGGAAGAGGGCTCGGATTGCAGGTTTCATAGGGGTTACGACGATGGTAGGGGATGGGGTGCGCGATGTCAATCGCTTTGGGGCGGCGGATGGGTGCTGAGCGGCGATAATCCCCAAGCAATTAAGCACCCGCGCTGGTGTGGCAGCCTGCCAGCGCCATGCTGCGCGACAGGCAGCCTTACCTCCAAGGGATCGGCTCAGGCGCGGGCGTGCAGGTGCTGACGGTCGCGGCGGGCATGTTCCCATACCGGGCAACCCGCGGCGGTGGAACCCGGGCCAACATTCGGCAATTCGGCATCTTCGGCAATTGCCGGATTCCCTTTGGCGCCCGGGATGGTGTACCCTTGAATGATCCGGAGTTAATGCCATGCCCTATAAGCTCAACGTGAATGGGCGGTCTACCACGGTAGACGTGCCAGCGGATATGCCCTTGCTCTGGGCCATCCGGGACGTTCTCAATCTCCACGGAACCAAGTACGGCTGTGGAATCGGCCAGTGCGGCGCCTGCACGGTGCACCTGAACGGTCAGCCCGTGCGTTCCTGCCTGACGCCGGTTTCCGCTGTCGGGAATCAGCCGATAACCACCATCGAGGGGCTTTCGGCCGACGGCACGCACCCCGCGCAAGTCGCCTGGCTTGATCTCGACGTGCCGCAGTGCGGCTATTGCCAGGCTGGGCAGATCATGTCGGCCGCGGCTTTGCTGGCCAAAACCCCCAAGCCCACCGACAAGGATATCGATTCCGCCATGAACGGCAATCTCTGCCGCTGCGGCACCTATCTGCGCATCCGCCAGGCGGTTCACAAGGCGGCCCAGTTAGCGTCCACAGCGTCCACCAAGAAACCTACATCGGCGCCGGATGGGCTGCCGCGTCAGAATCAATAAGGAGGTCAAAATCATGCGCATCGATCGGCGTTCTTTTCTCAAAGTCAGCGCTTTCGGCGGCGGCGGCGTGCTGCTCGGCCTCTACGCGCCCAAGGTAAATGCACAGGGACGGGGCGGCCCGCAGGTCCTGCCCGATCCGCACCTCTTCATCAGGGTTGCCGCGGATGGAACGGTAACCATCGTGGCCAAGAATCCCGAGCTTGGCCAGGGCGTCAAGAACATGCTTCCCATGCTCATCGCCGAAGAGCTCGACGTAGATTGGAAGTCCGTCAAGGTCGAGCAGGCGGATTTCGATACTACGAAGTACAACGGACAAAGCGCTGGCGGCAGCACCGCTACGCCCAATAACTGGACGCCCATGCGCCAGGTAGGCGCAGCCGGCCGCGCCCTGTTCGTCACGGCCGCGGCGCAAACGTGGAGCGTGCCGGAATCGGAGTGCGCCACGGCTTCGGGACGCGTGCACCATGCGGCGTCGAACCGTTCGCTGGGCTACGGAGAGTTGGCGGCCAAGGTGGTCTCGCTCCCCGCGCCCAGTCTCGACAGCCTCAAGCTCAAAGATCCCAACGATTACAAAATAATCGGCCATTCCACCACCGGTGTTGCAGTACAATCCATCGTCACCGGCAAGCCGATTTTCGCCATCGACGTCACCGTTCCGGGCATGCTCTTCGCCGCTTACGAAAAGTGCGGCGTGTTCGGCGGCAAAGTAGCCAGCTCGAACATCGAGGAAATCAAAAAGCTGCCCGGCGTCCGCCATGCTTTTGTAGTGGAGCGGCCTGACATCACCGAGCCCATAATCCCCGGCGATCCGGGCCTTGAGAGCGGCATCGCCATCGTCGCCGATAACTGGTGGCTGGCGCAGTCGGCGCGCAAGAAGCTGCAGGTTACCTGGAACGAAGGCCCGCGAGCCAACCAGAGCAGCGAGGTCTTTGCGCAGCGCGCCGATGAGATGAGCAAGAAGTCTCCGCAGTGGACCATCCGCAAGGATGGCGATCCGGACGAGGCATTCAAGAACGCCGCCAAGGTGGTGGAAGGGGCGTACTCGTATCCCTTCATCGCTCACGCGCCCCTCGAACCGCAGGGCTGCACGGCGCACTACAAAGACGGCAAGCTTGAGATTTGGACCAACAGCCAGATTCCCGGCAACGGCCGGCGCTTCGCCTCCCAACTCACCGGCGTGGCCGAAACCGATATCACCATGCACATGGTCCGCGGCGGCGGCGGCTTCGGGCGGCGCCTCAATAACGACTATGTTGCGGAGGCCGCGTATATCGCCAAGGAAGTCGGCGTCCCAGTGAAACTTCTATGGTCCCGCGAAGACGATATGGCGCACGATTATTATCGTCCCGGCGGTTTCCAATACCTGAAGGGCGGCGTCGATGCTTCCGGCAAGCTGGTAGCCTGGCGCAATCACTTCATCAGTTACGGCGATAGCGAGCGGTTCGTCGCCTCCGGCGGCATGGGCCCAACCGAATTTCCGCAGCGATTCATCCCCAACTACGCACTGCATGCCTCGGTGCAGCCGCTCGGCATCCGCACCGGCGCCTTGCGCGCGCCGAGCAGCAATGCATTTGCGTTCGTGATCCAGCAGTTCATCGACGAGTTGGCTCACGCCGCCGGCAAGGACCCGGTGCAGTTCCGTCTCGAATTGCTGAGCTCGGGAATTGTTCCCACGGAGCCCGCGCCTCAGGCTGGACGTGGCGGACGCGGCGGCGGCGGGCCTGCCGGACTGAATGCCGACCGTATGAAGGGGGTGCTGAACCTGGTCGCGGAAAAGAGCGGCTGGGGCAAGCGTACGCTTCCCAAGGGAACCGCCATGGGCGTGGCCTTCCACTTCAGCCATATGGGACATTTCGCCCATGTGGCCGAGGTGAAAGTGGATGCCGCCAACAAAGTCAAGATCAACAAGATCTGGGTGGCGGCGGATGTTGGCAGCCACATTATCAATCCCCGCGCCGCAGATAACATCTGCCAGGGCGGCGTTATCGACGGTTTGAGCGAGTTGATGGACCAGGAGATCACGGTCGAAAAGGGCCGCGTGGTGCAGACCAACTACGATAAGCACAAGATGGTCCGCCTGGCGCAAGCTCCGCCGGAAATCGAAATCCATTACCTGCTGAACAAGGATTTTTCGCCGACCGGTTTGGGCGAGCCGGCTCTGCCGCCGGTTCTGCCGGCCGTAGCCAACGCGATCTTCGGCGCCACGGGCAAGCGAATCCGCACGTTGCCGCTTTCAAAATCCGGGTTTAGCTGGGCATAAAGTGGGGCGGGCGCGTCGCCTGCCCGCCCATTACAAACCTTACAGGAAAAGCTTGCCTGAACCCCGGCCGTGAGATTCGGTGCTACCGCAAAACCGCTTGCTGACGCGCGCGGCTCTGATCGGAGCCACGACTGTAAGGGATTGTTTTCCAGCAAGAGCCCCAAACCCCGCGCCTGCCGCACCCTGACCGTGAGATTGCCTGCTACCGTGAAACCGCTTGCCGACGAGCGCGGCTCTGATCGGAGCCGCGACCGTAAGGGAGTGGTTTTTGGCAAGACCGCCAGCCACTTAGCATTTCTACTGGCGCTGTCGTTCGTACCAAACGCCTTTGCGCTGGACGACCGCACCGTCGCCTCTCCCGATGGCCGCATCGTCTTCCGCGTCTTCGTCGCGCCGCAGGAACCGGGCGGCTTGTCGCGTCTTGCCTATCAGGTACTCGTGCAAGGCAAGCTGGCGGTCGAGACGTCCTACCTCGGCCTCGATATCGAAAATCAGGAGCCCTTGCTCGGCGAGAACGACGGACTGCTTTCGTCCAAAACCGATTCCGCCGCCGATTACCGCTCGTTGACGGCCGAATACATGCAGAACGGCTCCATTGGCCGCCGCATCGATGTCGAAATCCGCGTATATAACGATGGCGTCGCTTTCCGCTACGCGCTGCCGCGCCAGACTCCGCTCGAAGAGCTCCTGATCGCCGATGAGGTAACCGAGTTCCGCTTTCCGCAGAAAGTGGAGACGGCGGCCCGCGTCCCCTTACCGCTGATCCTGCCGCAACCCGCCAGCGGCTGGATCGCCATTACCGAGGTCCGCTCCGGCGCCTGGCCTCCCGCATCGCTGGCGCATCTGGATGCGAACGCGCTGGTCACCCGGCTCGCCCGCCGGCCGGGCGCTCCAAGCCTGGCGTTAGAGGGAACCACGCCGCTGACTGGCCCATGGCGCGTGCTGATCTTCGGGGCCGATAAGGACCGCCTGATGCAATCGACCATCCTTCAAAGCCTGAACCGTTGAGGATTCTGCCGGACCTTCACCCCCACCGCCGCCAACAGCAGTAGGAAAAGCCCCACGGCCCAACCCAGGTTTGGTTCTGGAACCGCATATTCGACGAACTCCTGATTACCCGCGTAGGCCGAGGTGGGCGTGTAGATCGCGATGTAGGCGTAAACCGAGGCAGTGAGAAACGGCGCTTCCGCGGAATTGTTCACCATCGCCAGCGCATTGCTTTGCAGCGCCTGTTCCTGCGCGATGCGGCTGGGATCGAGCCTGGCGCTCGGCGTCATCAGGTTCCACAGCGCGTATTGGTAGTCCGTGACGATGTCGGCGGATGCGTTCGGAATCTCCGCCAGCACGTAGACCAGCACCGCGGCCTCCTCGTACGTCGACTTGTCGAACATCGCGTATTGCAGCGGATCGGCGCCGGTGAGCGTCGAGTAGTCGTAGATCATGTTCGACGAAGACGGCATGATGGTCTCGTCGTTATAGTCGTCGCAGATCAATAACTGGTTCGGGTCTCCGTTCACCGTTGCGGTGGAAAAGCCGTTATACGTTCCGTTCTCGTTGATCTTCGGCAGCGCAGTAAAGAACATGGTCACGGTATTGGCGTAGCAGGCCGTCAGGGAGAAAAGCAAAGCGGCTACAATCGTGCGCAGCATAAGTTCCACTGACCGGAGTGTAGAGCGAAAAAGCGCGGCTTGATCCTCATACAAAAGTACCGGTGTTGTAGGGTCCGGGCATGCCGCGCTGTTTTCTTCTCCCGGATTTTGCAAACCGATGTACTACTGCCGCCGCTTTGTAGGGCAGGTTGTTAACCCTACGGCCGGGTCCGGAGGGCGCCCCAAATCGGCCTGCGCTCAAGGCGCCGCTTCGGTTAGTTAGCGCCGGCCGTCTCGTTTCGGGTGGTTTCTCGGACAGCAGATGAGATATGCCGGCTAAGCTCCGGACTGCGGCTTGTCGATGCGACGTTCGCTCGAACGTCGGGCTCGCGAGTCATGTCGTTCGCGCCGGCGTGGGACAGCCCCAGATTGCAGAGCAACGCGTTCACGCCTTAGTTTGCGGGATCGTGGAAAATCGTCTGGGCGCCCGCGATGGCGCCCTCGCCTCGTGGCGCCTGACTGGCCACCTTGCGCCGCTCCCGGTTCGTCCTTAACTTAACGAACGGCAGAAAAATTCAGGGCAACGCGCTCTGCCTTGTATAGACCCGCCTGACGAACTGGCCGAAACTCCATCTTGGGGTGACGGCTCATTGTGTTCGAAGTCGATCGGCTCCGGAATCCTGGTCAGCCTATAATCGGCATCAGAACTTTAGCCGCGAGCCGCCTGGAGGGTTCATCGTCTGTTCATGTGCCAGATTTTATACTGAGTGTGTTTCAATGCAAGCTATTTTTCCGATCGTGGGGTTAGCGCTCTGCGCCCAAGGCGCGTTTGCCCAAACGCCCATCGCCCTGACCCTGCCGGACGCCATGCAGCGGGCGCGACAGTACAGCCAGCAGGTGTATACCGCCAACATTGCGGCGCTGATGGCGCATGAAGACACCGTTCAGGCCAAGGCCGCTTTGCTGCCTACGGCCGAAGGGGTGAGCGGGTTCATCTATACTCAGCCCAACGGAACGCCAAGCGGCGTGTATGTCCCCAATGACGGCCCGCGCGTCTATACCGAACTGCTCAACCTGCACAGCGACGTCTACAATCCGGAGAAACGGGCGGAGCATCGCCGGATCATGGCGGTGGAAGCCGTCGCGCAAGCCAAAAAGGATTTGGCGGAGCGCGGCCTGGTGGCCACCGTGACGCAGAATTTCTACGCCATGGATGTGGCGCAGCGGAAAGTCGACAATGCCCAGGCGAGCCTGCGCGAAGCGCGCGATTTCCAGGATCTGAGCGAGAAGCAGGAGCGGGGCGGGGAAGCGGCCAGAGTGGACGTGGTCAAGGCGAGGCTGCAGGTGCAGCAGCGCGAGCGCGACTTGCAGGATGCGCACGTGACGCTCGATAAGGCGCGCATCGGCTTCGCGGTGATTCTGTTTCCGAATTACGGCCAGGCGTTCACCGTCACCGACGATCTCGACAACTCGCCCAAACTGCCGGCCTATGCGGAGATTACGGGCATGGCGGGCAAGAACAGTCCGGACATCCGCGCGGCAGAGGCGACGGTGCAAGCGCAGAGCTTCGCCATAACTTCGGCGCGCGCCGCGTACTTGCCGACCCTTTCGGTGGATTACTTCTTCGGTTTACAGGCCAACCAACTGGCGATCCACGATCCGGAAGGTCACAACCTGTTTGGGTCGAGCGTGGCGGCCCAGTTGAATATTCCCATCTGGAACTGGGGCGTCAACAAGAGCAAGGTGAAACAGGCGGAGTTCCAATTGCAGCAGGCGAAAAACGATCTGAGCCTGACGCAGCGCACGCTTCTGGCGAATCTGGAATCGTATTACCTGGAGGCCCAGGCGGCCACATCGCAGATCGCCTCGCTGCGCGAGTCCCTGACCGATTCCGTGGAGAATCTGCGGTTGACGCGGCTGCGTTATACGGCCGGTGAATCGAGCGCGCAGGAAGTGGTGGACGCGCAGACTTTGCTGGTGCAGGCGCGCAACGCGTCCGACGACGGCCTGGTGCGGTATCGCCTCGCCCTGGCGAACCTGCAGACACTCACCGGGGCTTTTTAGCCAATGAAGGAAGCCTTTTAGCCGATGAAGACACGAATATTTCCGCTGATAGCCCTGCTGAGCCCCGCGTGCCTCATCCTAACCTGCGGCTGCTCGAAGAAACAGGAAGCCGAAGTGGAAGCGCCGGCGCCGGTGCAGGTGGCTGCGGTGACGCAGGATACGGTCCGCCGGTCGGTGACCGCGGATGGCACGCTTTTTCCGGTGGATCAATGGAACGTGATGCCGAAGATCACTGCGCCGGTGCAGAGGTTTCTGGTGAACCGCGGCGACCAGGTGAAGAAAGACCAGCTTCTGGCGGTACTTGAGAATAAGGATCTGGTGGCCACCGCGGCCGCCAACCAAGGCCAGGTGGACCAGGCGCAGGCGAACCTGCAAAACACCGAGATGGCGTCCATTCCGGAATCGATCGTGAAGGCGCAGACGGACGTGGAAAGCGACCAGGAGCAGTTCGATGCCGCCAAGAAGGTGCTGGACAGCCGGCAGGACTTGCTGAAGGAAGGCGCGCTGGCGCGCAAGCTGGTAGACGATGCCGCCGTGCAATACGCCGCGGCGAAGGCGCAACTGGACACGGCGAAGGAGCACTTGCGCGCCCTGCAGACGGCCGGCAAACAGGCGCAGATCGACGGCGCCAAAGCGCAGGTTGTGTCGGCGCAGGGGCAGCTGCGTTCGGCCGAAGCTCAGGTGGCGTATGCGGAGGTCCGCAGCCCCGGCGCCGGCGTGATTGCGGACCGGCCGCTGTATGCCGGCGACATCGCCGCAGCCGGCAGTCCTTTGCTGGTGGTGATGGATGTCTCGCGCGTGGTAGCCCGCGTAAACGTTCCCACGGCGGACGCGGCGGGAATCAAGGTTGGCCAAGCCGCGACGGTTACCCTGGCCGATACCGGGCAGGAATTGCAAGGCAAGGTGACGGTAGCGAGCCCTGCCACGGATCCCAACAGCGCCACGGTGCAGGTATGGGTGCAGATGGACAACCCGGGCCATACGCTGAAGGCCGGCGCCGCGGTACACGTCTCGATCGTAACCGGGATCATCAAGAACGCCATGCTGGTGCCGGTAGCCGCGATTCTTCCGGGAGAGACAGGCGGGACGGCCGTGCTGGTCGTCGATTCGGATGCTACGGCTCACCGGCGCGCGGTGCAGCTGGGGGTGCGCCAGGGCGACAAAGTGCAGGTGCTGACGGGCGTCTTGCCGCGCGAGGATGTGGTGGTGGCAGGCGGCATGGGAGTAGACGACAAAGGCAAGGTCAAGGTGATCGATGCCAACGCTCCCGACGCGGATGAGGATCAGCCCGAAGAGGCGGCGCCGTCCAAGGACGCCAACAAAAAAGACGGGACGAATCCGAAAAAGAAATGAGCGACCTTTCGACTCCCACGCCCCCGGTTGACGGGGACGGGCCGCACTGGACGGCACGCCATGGAAAGCCGATTATTTTTGTCATCCTGACGCTGGTTGCGGCCGGCATCTACCTGGCGTTCACGATTCCGGCGGCGGTCTTTCCCGATACGGATTTTCCGCGCATCGTGATTGGCGTGGACAACGGCGTATTTCCCATCGACCAGATGCTGGTGACGGTGACCAAGCCGCTGGAAGATGCCGTCAACACGATACCCGGGCTCGACCACCTCTGGTCGGTGACCAGCCGCGGAACGGCGGAAATCGACCTGTTTTTTAACTGGGACGTGGACATGTACCGGACGCTGGAGCTGGCCAACGCCGCTCTGGCGCGGGCGCAGACGTCGCTGCCCTCCACCGCGAAGATCACGGCCAACCGCCTGACGTTTGCGGCGTTTCCCATCATGGGCTACAGCCTGACGTCGGATAAGATCACGCAGACCGCGCTCTGGGAACTGGCCAATTACGATCTGAAGCCGCGGCTGAACCGGCAGCCCGGCGTTTCGAGCGTAATCGTGCAGGGCGGCCAGGTTCCGGAGTTTCAGGTGCAGCCCGACGCCGCCAAGCTGGTGCAGACGGGCGTAACCATTCCGAACATTCTGGATTCGATCGGCCGGAGCAACATGATCGATTCGCCGGGGCTGATTGAAGAAAACCACCAACTGATTCTGGGCCTGGTGAGCGGGCTCACGCGCACTCCGGCGGAAATCGCCAATATCGTGATCAAGACCACGCCGGCGGGCGCGCCGGTGCGCATTGGCGACGTGGCCACGGTGGGCCCTTCGGTAATGCCCGTCTACACAGTGGTGACGGCGAATGCCAAGCCCGCGGTGCTGCTGAACATCAACCGCCAGCCGGCCGGCAACACGGTTGAGGTGGCCAACGCGGTTCACGCGGAAATCGACCGCATCCGCAAAGAATTGCCCAAGGGCGTGGAGCTGAAGCCTTTCTACGACCAGTCGGAAATCGTCAAGGATTCGATTACCAGCGTGCGCGACGCGATTCTGCTGGGCTTGGTATTGGCCTCGCTGATCATGGTGCTGTTCCTGCGCGATTGGGGAACGTCTCTGGTAGCCGGCCTGGTGATTCCCGCTACCATCGCGGTCACGTTTGTCATTCTCCGCATGCTGGGCCAGACATTCAACCTGATGACCCTGGGTGGGTTGGCGGCGGCAGTGGGGCTGGTGATCGACAACGCCATCGTGGTGGTGGAGAACATCGTGATGCATCGCGATTCGGGTCAACCACGGGCCGAAGCGATTCGCATGGCGATTCACGAGATCCGCGTTCCGCTGGTGGGGTCGACCATCACGCCCATCGTGGTCTTCCTGCCGCTGATTTCGATTACCGGAGTGAATGGCGTTTTTTTCCGTTCCCTGGCCGTGACGGTGGCCGCGGCTTTGCTGACTTCGCTCGCGCTGGCGCTCACCTGGACGCCCACGCTGAGCCATTACTTCATTCGCAGCCGCTCCGGACGGGCGGCGGACCACCATACGGTATCGCCGGGCCTGTTGCGCGTCTACGAACGCACGCTGCGCATCACGCTGGAGCACAAGTGGATACTGGCGCTTTTTTCGGCGCTGCTGATCGCGGGAACATACGTGTGCTACGAGAACACCGGCAGCGATCTGCTGCCGGAGATGGATGAAGGCGGATTCATTGTCGATTACATTATGCCCGCGGGTTCTTCCCTGGCGGAGACCAATCGCGTGATCACGCACATCGAGAAGATTCTGCGCGCCACTCCTGAGGTGGAAAACACGTCCCGCCGCACGGGCCTGCAATTGGGCCTGGCGCAGGTTACGGAAGCCAATACGGGCGATATCTCGGTCAAACTGAGGCGCGACCGGAAGCGCACCGGCGAGCAAGTGATCGAAGAGGTGCGCGACAAGATCAGAAAAGCGGAGCCGGTGTGCGATATCGAGATCCCCCAACTCCTGCAGGATATGATCGGCGATCTGACCAGTGCGCCGGAGCCGGTGGTGATCAAGTTATTCGCACAGGATCCGGTACTGCTGACGCAATGGGCCACTTCCGTGGGCGACGCCCTCAAGAAGATGCCGGGCGTAGTGGACGAGCTGAACGGCATCGAGAACACCATCAGCGGCCCGGCGCGTACCTTCAACGTGGACCCGGTGGCGGCGGCGCGCGCCGGCTTCTCGGCGCAGGAGTTGGAACTGGACGCCAGCGCCGTTCTGCAAGGCGAGCCGGCTTCGGCGCCGGTGGTGGTGAACGACCGCTCATACACCATTCGCGTGCGGTTCCCTCACGAAACGCCGCAGACGCTGGCTTCCGTCCAAAACACGCTGCTGGTGAGTGGAACGGGGAAGACGGCGACGCTCGGGTCGCTGGCTAAGATGGTGGAAGACCCCGGGCAGAACGAAATAAGGCGAGAGAACCTGCAGCGCGACGTGCAGGTGACTGCGCGATTCGAGGGCATGAACCTGGGAGACGGCATGAAGAAGGTACAGCAGGCCATCGCCGACCTGAAATTGCCTCCGAGCATCCGCGTGCAATATGGCGGCCTGTACCAGGAGCAGCAGGAATCGTTCCAGGGTTTCGCCGTCGTGTTGGGCCTGGCGGTGGTGCTGGTGTTCATCGTGCTGCTGTTCGAATTCGGCAACTTTGCGGCTCCTCTGGCGGTGCTTTCCTCGGCGCTGCTTTCCACCTGCGGCGTGTTCCTGGCACTGCTGGCGACCAAGACCACATTCAACCTCTCTTCGTTCATGGGGCTGATCATGGTGATCGGCATCGTGGCCAAGAACGGCATCCTGCTGCTGGATGCGGACCAGAGATTCCGGGCGGAAGGCGTGGGCGCGGAGGAAAGTATGATCCGGGCCGGCGAGCGCCGCCTGCGTCCCATCATGATGACCGCGCTGGCCACCGTGGCCGGCATGCTTCCGCTGGCGTTCGGTCTTGGCGCCGGCTCTCAAATGCTGCAACCCCTGGCCATCGCGGTGATTGGCGGCATCGCGGCTTCGATGGTCCTCTCCCTGGTGGTAACTCCGGCGGTCCGCTATTATCTGGGAGGCCGGAATGAGTAAGCATTCCACGGGGCTGTGTCCTCAACGCGGAGGCGCGGAGTGGCGGAGGTCGCGCGGAGAACCCTTTCTTTGCGGAGAAGCCTTTCTTCATAGATGCCATCTCCGCGTTATCTCCGCATCTCCGCGCCTCCGCGTTGAGAACGAAATTCGACTAACGGAAAAGGAGTAACACCGATGAAGAAGTTTCTGACTATCGCTCTGCTGGCAGCCACGGCGTTTGCCGCGGAAGGCTACAAGATTCTCACTAAGATCAAGATCGGCGGCGAAGGCCGTTGGGATTATGTCGCCATGGACAGCGCCAACCGGCGCCTGTATGTTTCGCACGCCAGTTCGGTGGAGGTGGTCGATCCCGACGCTGGTAAGATCGTCGGCACAATTTCCGGGTTGCACGGCGTGCACGGAATCGCGATTGCGCAGGACCTGGGCAAGGGATTCATCACCAACGGCCAATCCGGCAGCGTGACCATTTTCGACCTGAAGACGCTGGCTAAGGAAGGCGAGCCGACAGCGGGCAAGAACCCCGACGCGGTTTGCTATGAGCCGAAGACCAAGCGCGTGTTCGCCATTAACCACACCGGCGGCGACGCTACGTCCATCGACGCCAAAACCGGCGAGGTGCTCAAGACCTTTCCGGTGGGCGCCAGCGCGGAGTTCTGCCAGGCGGATGGCGCCGGCAAGGTGTATGTCAATATCGAATCCTCCAACGAAGTGGTGGAAATCGACGCCGCTAAGAATGAGGTGACGCGCCGCACTTCGATTCTGCCGTGCGAAGGGCCGAGCGGCCTTGCGATCGACGTGAAGGGCAAGAAGCTGTTCTCGGTTTGCGACGGCGTGATGGCAGTGACCGATATCCCGACCTTCAAGGTTGTGGCCACGCCGAAGATCGGACAAGGTCCGGATGCCGCGGGCTTCGACCCTGGTACGGGTCTGGCGTTCAGCTCGAACGGCGCCGATGGCACACTCAGCATTATCAAAGAGGTCAACGGCAAGTATGAGACGGTGGACACGGTGACCACCGAGCGCACCGCGCGCACGATGGCGGTAGACACTAAGACCCATAACGTATTTCTGCTGGCCGCGGAAGCCGGACCGCCGGCGGCGGCCAAAGACGGCAAGAAAGGCCGCCCGACAGTGCTTCCGGATAGCTTTCACGTATTGGTAGTTGGGAAATGAAATAAGGAGTATAAGACATGAAGACATTAAGAAGTTCGATGCCGCGATTCTGCCTGGCCTTGGCCGCCGGAATTGCGATGGTATCTCCGATCGGATTGGCCCAGGCGGCCGATGGCCCATATAAGGTATTGAAGACAGCCAAAGTGGGCGGCGACGGCGGCTTTGACTACGTGACTGCCGACGCGGACGGTCGAAGGCTCTATGTCGGGCGGAGCGGGAATCCCGGCCGGGTGACGGTGTTCAACCTGGACACGATGGAGAAGGTTGGCGAGGTGGCGAACACCATGCGAGTGCACGGAGCTACAGCTTCGCCGAAATCGCATCACGGGTTCGCGAGCAGCAACCCGGTGGTGATGTTCGACACTAAGACTCTCGCAACCATCAAGACCATTGAAGTGAAGGGGAGTCCGGACGGCTACTTATACGACCCGTATAACGACCGCGTCTATATTCTGAGCCACAGCCAGCCGCACGCCACGGTGATCGATGCCAAGGAAGGCACCGTGGTTGGCACGATCGACGACTTGGGCGGTGCGCCGGAACAGGCCGCCACCGACGGCAAGGGCACGATCTACGTCGATATCGAGGACAAGCACAGTATCGCCGTGGTGGATGCCAAGGCGATGACCGTCAAGACACACTACGATTTGGGCGACAAGGGCGATGGCTGCGCCGGGCTGGCGCTGGACGCGAAGAACGAGATTCTCTTCGCGGCCTGCCGCAATCCCCAGAACATGGTGATTCTGAGCGCCAAGGACGGCAAGATTCTGGACACGCTTCCGCTCGCGGGGGGCAGCGATGGCGCCACGTTCAATCCTAAGACCATGGAAGCTTTCAGCTCGCATGGCAATGGCACCTTATCCGTGATCAAAGAGAATAGCCCCACCAGTTTCGCGGTGGAACAAACTCTGACGACGATGATTGGCGGCAAGACCTTGACGCTGGATGCGAAGACGGGCAACATTCTGATCATCGCGGCGGAGTACGGTCCTCCGCCGGCTCCAACCACACCTCCGGACGCGACCAGGAAGGGCGGGGGACGCGGCGGACGGGGACCGATGCTGCCGGATTCGTTCACGGTGTTAGTGGTTGGGAAGTAGCCGGCAAGTAGATTCGCAAGCCGGACTTCGGGCGGGTCGATATTCGGCGCCGAATCGGGGCCGAATAACGGCCCCTCGTTGTCTCCCACAAGGCCGGCGAGGGAAGAGCGATCGTTTTCGCGAGCGCCCGGCGCCACGGCTCGGGGAGACCTCAGGTTTCGCCGATCACCAAGCTTTCCAGAGCCGCTTCCACAACCGCGTTCGCGACCGCTTGAAGCGCATTAATTTCGAGAATCCGATTTGCTTTTCGAATCGGTCTAAGATCTAGCCAGCCGGTGTCGATTACCGATGCCGGAGAACGCGCCGCATAATGTATTGAGGTGCAGAATGGCCGATGATCGCGACGCCGCGAAGCTGGACCGTCGTCAGCTCTTGAAAAATATCGCAATCGGGGCGGCTGTTACCGGCCTGCCCGCACTCGGGGCGGGAAAGGGCCTGAGAGGGACTGCAATCAACCACGTCTCTTATCAATCGGCCGATTACAAAAAGACGCGGGATTTCTACGTCGATCTTCTCGGATTTCAGGCGTCCGATGAAGACGACAAGCAGCTATATCTGTGGGCAGGGGATACATTGATCAGCGCCAAGAACACGCCCGCGGCTAAGGCGCCTGTCATCGATCATTTTGGCTTTACCGTTGAACCCTGGGACCTGGACTCCATAGAAGCTGCACTAAAGGAGCGGGGGTTGACCGTTCGCCTGAGCCGCAACGATCCTCACGATGCCTCGGGCAAAAGCGCGTTTACGCGCGACCCGAACGGCTACAACGTGCAACTGTGCGCCAGGGATCTCGAAACCAAGCCCGCTTCAGTGGCTTCGCGGGCGCCGCTAAAGCGGTTGGCATCGATCACATCTCTTACCTGTGCCCCGACTACAAAAAGACGCGCGACTTTTACGCCGGGCTCTTGGGGGCGCCGGTCTCGAAGGACGACGGCAAACAGGCTTACCTCCGGTTCGGCGAGGCGTTTATGGTAGTCGGGAACAGCGCGGACGGAAGCGCCGCGCCGCTCATAGATCATGTCGCGTGGACGCTGGCGGAATGGGATAAGGACCGAGTCTCAGCCGAACTGAAGAGGCACGGGCTGGACGCGCGCGCGGACGCCGCCGGCAGGAGCATCCTGACAAAAGATATCAACGGCTACACGCTCGAGCTCTGCGGCAAGGATCCGGAGAAGAGACTCTGACGAACAACATCCTTTATCTTCGATTCGTCAGGAGAAATCGTGGGTTGATGGCGGCTCAGGCAGCTCGCCAAGCGAGTGACAGAGGGCGGGTCAAGGCGCTGCGATGGTAGAGCCGATTCGGCTGACCCGGGCGCCGTCATGGAAGTGGTGACGCACCATGCTTTGTGCGAGTCAGCCGCGGCGGTTCCCACCTTGTGATGCCCGGAGCAGTCAAGGCCAGGGCTGGGGGGAATCCAAGTGCACCGCCCCAGGCGCTTGATATATACTTCCAACTGCCGAAAAAAATGGAGGTCTGAATGCCGGCCGATCAGTGGAACGAAGAAGGAAAGATCTGGGAAGCAGATCACGGATTGCTGGACGAGGCGCAGGTCGCCAAGTGCGCCAGGGCGGACGAGGGCGATCCATTCCGCTCCCCGATCCCGACTCGCATGGTCTCGAACGGCGAGTACATGCCCGCTCTCCAGACGCCGCAGCAGAGGCGTGTGGAAGCGCGAATCCGGGAACTCGCCGCATCCGCCAGCAAGAAGCTCGGCATCGACCGGCGGCGCTTCCTCGTGAGCACCGGCGGCACGGCTGCCGCGCTCCTCGCGATGAACGAAGTCTTCGGGCGGTTCTTCCACGTCGATCCCATCGAGATGTTCGAGCCGGTGGCATACGCCCAGTCCGCCGCGCCTCGCGATCTGTTCGTCTTCGACGATCAGCTCCACATGGTTCGCGGCAGCCAGCCGGCCGGCGGCGCGGGACTGCGGGCGCTCGCGCAGGGTGCTTCTTCCGCCCCCGCCTTTAAAACCAATCCCTATAACCCGAAGGGCGTCCCCGATGAACGCGGCGATGTCTGGGGTGTTTGGAATCCGGCCCTGGTTGGGCTGCCCATCACCGCGGCGAATGCCCAAATTGTGCAGTTCATCAAGGACGTCTTCCTCGATAGTCAGGTGAATATCGGGCTCTTGAGCAATGTCACCGCGTCCGCGGTGACCATCGGAGCGGAAGCGCGCCGTGCGCCGCGCAACGTCGAAGAGGCGCTGCATGGCGAGATCCTGACCGCGGCCCAGACCGCGGCCGCGCGCAATTTCGTCAACCGGATTTCCGGTTCCACCCGCATGATGGCGCATGGCCTGCTCTACGTCGGCAAGGGCAATCTCCCTTACATCGAGGAGCAGGCTGAAAAGAACGAGCCCGATTCGTGGAAGGGTTATAACATCTCCAACGCGGCCAAGATCGACGACGATCCCAACAGCCTGATGCGGCAATGGCGGCACGACGATGAAGAAGTCGCGTATCCCACGTTTGCGCTGATCGAGAAGCTCTATCAAAAGGTGAAAGACAAGAAGCCCGGATTCAAGAATATCTGCGTCCACAAGGGACTGGCGCCCGGACCGCCGGATCCCAAGCGAGGCCACCCCGGCGACATGCCCAAGGCAGCGAAGGATTGGCCGAACCTGAACTTCATCACGTATCACGCCTGCATTCAGCCCGCTTTCTTTATGTACGACTCGCTGCAGGAGGTCAAATCGGGGAAGACGCGGGAAGGCGTGCCCGACATCAGTTGGACCACTGAGTACGCCGTGCTGGTGGCTCCGTTCCACAACGTCTATGCGGAGATCGGGACCACCTGGGCTTCGTCCGTGGTCACGTTCCCCACGGTGGCGGCGCACATCATGGGCCAGCTCATGAAGTTCCTGGGACCCGATCGCATCGTTTTCGGCTCCGACTCGGTGTGGTACGGGTCGCCGCAGTGGCAAATCGACGCCTTGTGGCGCTTCCGGATTCCCGAGGAGATGCGTAAGAAGTACGGATATCCCGAACTCACACTGAGCGCCAAGCGGAAGATTCTGGGACTGAATTCCGCCAGACTGTACGGTATCAAAGGAGTCGGCTCGGGCAATCTCGAAACGCGCTTCAAGCCGGTGCCCAAAGACTACGAGCAGCGAATGCCGAAAGATCTGAAGACCATCATGGAAATGCCGGGATTCACCGCGGACAATATGTTGAAGCTCCAGGAGAATTACCGCGCATCGGGCGGCGAGCCGGGCAACATCCGCTACGGATGGGTCCGCAAGACCGAGTAGGCGGCGGGTTTCGGGCGTAAACCGAGCTTCTTGCGGATCTGACGGTTCGCATATCGTCTGCGAGAATGCGAGTGCGAAGGCATTACATTGGACGCCCGCCAGGGCCTCGGATGCCGTGCGGCCGGGGCTACGGCGCCGATCTCACCGGGCTTCGCGGCAGTTCACTGGTTCCGCGAGGGTTGCATGGCAGGCCACATTCCGCAGGTTTCGCCCACCGCATGAGTCTTGCTGGCGCGAGCCGCGGAGACTTCTTTCAGAATCCGCATCGCCAGGCGCTCGATAGAGTCGAGAGCTTCGAGATTGTTGCGCAATCCATCGGCGGGGAGAGCGGCGAGCCGGAGAGCGACTTCGGCAGCTTGCTTCGCAAGTTGATCCACCTGAGTATTCCTAATGACAGCGCGGAGCCGTCAAGTAGCAATCATATCTTACGCGACTGAGTGGGCACATCATATCTTTGGTTAGCGTTGCCGGCCCGGCGCCGTGACCGTGGTGTCGTGATCGTGGTGTCGTGATGGTGGCTGCGCCCACTTTCTCCGGCGGCGAATGCTATGCGGAGAGCGTTGCGGCCCCCACTCACGGCGCGCATGATGCGCCCATTTCACCGGCCGACTCACGTTGACAGTGGACCTGATCTTGACACCAGTGGTAGAGATGCGGGACTTCATCTCTTGCCGCCTGTGGGGACCACTCGTGTCAACCCCCATCGGACGTCCACGTTCATTATCAAGTCTTCGGCGGGCGACCGGCAATGGTAGTAGGTACTCCCGATAATGAGGTTGTCGAAGATCCGGAGCCGCTGGTCCATGCATCCGCTGGTTACATTACCGCCGCTCGGTCTAAGTGATGGCGCGGTCAGTCCGTTGCAGGGCGAGTAAGATAGGCGGCTCTGTCGCGAGATGAATACCGTGAGAATGGGTGAATTTCCGGTGCAAGTCAGCTTGGCCCGCCCGGCAGATCTCATCGTGATGGTGGTGGACGGCGCCAGTTTGCACAAAGCCAACGATCTCACTATCCCCGCCAATAGCCGCTTATTGGCGCTACCACCCTATGCCCCCGAACTGACCCCTCAGGAACACGTGCGGGATGAGGTGCGTGAAAAAGAGTTCCCGAACCGGGGGTTCAACCACTTGGATGCCGTCATCCGGGAGTTGGAGCAGGGGACTGCCTCAGCCGGCTGCCGGCGCCGAACGCCTCCACAGTCTCACCGCATGGAAATTATTACACCGTCTCCGGGATGACCCGGACGAGAAAGTAAGAGTCGCGGAAGATTCTCATGAACGCCACATCGCTACGCCTGAGCAATTCCGCGCCATGCTGCACGGCGCAAGGCGGCTCAGGCATTTAGGCGCCGCAGCACTTCTTGTATTTCTTGCCGCTGCCACACGGACATGGTTCGTTCCTGCCCGTCTTGGGCTTTGTGCTCTCGATCTGAGCAGATACCGCCGCCGGCTTAAGGTTGTCTTTCGCCGAGGCTTGGGCGGCCTCTTTCACGCCGCTCGGCGCATCGTCCCGAAAGCATGCCCACCAGCCCATCTCCTTCACGGTGTCCTCCACCAGGCGTCGATGGGGGTCGTCCGCGAGTCTGGCGAGAACTCGATCTTTGCCCAACGCCAAGTCGCGCCTGACATCGTCAAGACCGATATGGCCGGGTTCGACCAGGCCTTCCTCGTAAGCCCGCTCGATATCGTCGAGCAGTTCCGCGGGGTAAAGGTCGGAGCTATCGCATACAAGCGAATCCCAGACGTGGGACCACTCTCGCGCCAACTTGCCCCGGAACAGGCTCGCGAAGTAGCTCACCATCTCATCACGGCTCTTTTGTCCAACGGCTACCAGCGTCACAAGACTGCTCAGAGCCGCGCTCCGCGCCCATTCATCGGCATCCTCATTCTCGATTACGGACTGAATCAATCCTATGTCGCCGCCACATACCGACGCCAGGACCTGGCCGAGGTCTTCCGTGATGAAGTCGCCGCAGAGAGAATCCAAGAGGTCGCCCGGAAGCGATGCAAAGCGGACCACAAGCGGGTAAGCACGAGTCTCGCGAAATTGCGCCAGCAGAAACATAGCGTACAGATGGGCTATGTAATCGCCCTCGGCGTCGAGTTGCGCCGCCCGGTCCACGGTCGCCTCCAGGATGCGCAGAAGATCTGGCGTGATCTCTTCCCGGCGCGCCACGGCCGCTTCAACAGCGGCTTGGGCGAACTTTCCGGTCGCTCGTTCGAGCTGGTGCAGGATCTCGGCTGTTTCCATCGCGGCTGAATAACGCTGTATTTTGCGCGGCGCCAAGGCTTTTGAGGAGCCATGGCGCGCACCTCCATTGTCGTATGTCTTGGACTCGACCGTAATTGTACCGCGCACCGATCGTGATTTCGTGGATAGGATTTCGAACGAATGCTTAACCGGGCAGGGGAAGCCGACGCTCGGCGAACGCTCCCTTACATTACGGTCGCGGCTCTGTAAGATCGGAAAAACACGCCGAGTCCGAAACGGAGCCGCGACCGGAAGGGAGCGAATTATGGCACTGAGCGGCGATAATCCCCAACACTGTTACGCACCCGGTTTCGACTGAGTTGTGGCCGCCTGTGTTCCGTGCGTCGCTATGCTTTCCCCGGAAGACTTACGCTCCAAACGAGTCAGAGCGCCAGTGGCCGTGTCGAAGACGGCCTTCAAGGAGCAATCCTCTAAGACTGCGTCCGCGGCGTGCGCTATGCGCTCCAGCCTATCAGGCGTGGACTTGGCCGCGCAGGGCGGCGAACTGGATGGGCTTGGCAAGGTGCGCGGAGAGGCCGAGGTCATGGCGTGATCGCGGTCTCCATCGAATGGCGCTCACACGTGAGAGTCATCGCCTCGTGGCGGGGAATTCGGAAAGAGTCGCGCACACTGAATTGCCCGCGCCCATGCCGCTCGGAGGCCTCCGTCGAATGATCCTGGGGTAAGCTGGCGCGATGGACATGTGGGTCTCGGCACGTAAACCGAGACGACAACCGCGCCGATAACGATCCGTATCAGGTTAAACCCTGAGAGACTGCACGCGGCCAGGGCGCCGGGCTCAGGCGAGAGCGTCAGCGCAGCGTGACTTTGGCAATCCGTTTGCTACAAGACTTGCGGAGGTTGGGCAATGGAGATCCCACTTTATGTCTCGGGTCGCGACCATGACTTCAGTTGGAAGGACGACGGAACTCAACGCACCAAGGCTTTCGATCAGCGGGGCGCGAATCCTGTGTGTAATGAATCTTACAACATCCGCAACCATAAGATCCGTAATATTGAGGTTCGGTCATTGCAAACGAACGGCCAGGCAGCCGGATTAAGCTCTGCGCGGGGGGCAGTTGCCGGAGTATTGCTCGGCGCGACCCTCTGGGGCGCAATTCTGGTTTTAGTTGGCATCATCAAGCTTTAGATTCAGGCCCTTAGATCCAGCACATCGACACTCTTCGTTGGCGCGGCGTATCGCGCGTGATATCACACCGATTTAGCAGCGCCAGAGCCCAGCCTCCGGGACGGTGGCGTATTCCAGAAAAAGCGATACTGCGGTCGCCCCAGTTGTGGCGCTTCGCGCAGTAGCCGCTTGGCCCTGGTGAGTGTGGCTCGCGTGGCTCTGGAAGCCTGGAAGCCGGCGCAGCGATGAAGGCGCCGCCGGGAGGAGTTCAAGCTGCCATTGTGCGTGTTCGTACAAGAGGGCGGCGAACGCCGCGCGATGGTATTGCGCTCGCCGGAGACTCACTGCCCAAACCACAGTGGTGGCCGTCGGTCAGGAAAGCTATTGGGCGGATGGCGCCAGCGTCGCTTATGCTATGCCGTACTGAACGGCAGCCGGCCTGATAGAATGCCCCCATGCGCGTACTTGCTTTGCTCCTTGTTTCCGTGGCCGCTCACGCCCAGCCCTGCATTACCGCCAACGAAGCCTGCACCGGCTGGGTAACGCTCGCGGGCGGACCCTCCCGATCCATGATCTACCGCACATACTCGCTCGATGCCAGGAACGAGAGAATCACCCGCGCCCTGATAGTCATTCACGGAACTAACCGCGACGCCGATAACTATTTCCGTAACGCGCTCGCGGCGGCCTTCCTCGGCGCGGCCCTCGACGATACCGTAGTGATTGTCCCCCGCATCGCTTCGAGCGACGGCCGCGGCTGCCAGGACAAACTGGCCCCCAACGAAGTCAGTTATAGCTGCAACGGCGACAGTTGGCGCTCAGGCGGCGTCTCCGCCAAAAACGATAACCTCACATCGTTCGATTTCGTCGATGAGATTCTGCGCAAGCTCGCGCGCAAGGAGGCCTTTCCCAATCTGAAGGCGATCGTGGTGGCTGGTCACTCCGCCGGCGGCCAGTTTGTCACACGCTACGAAATGTCCAACCGCATCCATGAGACTCTCGGCCTGCCCGTTACTTATGTGGTGGCTAACCCGTCGAGTTATGCCTATCTAGACAACACGCGCCCCGCGGGCGAAAATGCCGCCACCTTCCGGCCTTTCGGCGACGGCCGCAACTGCACCACCTACGACCACTGGCCTTATGGATTGCAGGGCCGCACCGGTTACGCTTCCAAAGAGAGCGACGATCAATTGAGGAAGCAGTTGGCGGCGCGCCCCACCACCTACCTGCTGGGCGAGATCGATATCCTGCCTTTGGGAGGTTTCGACGGTTCCTGCCCGGCCATGGCGCAAGGCCCTACGCGCCGCGCCCGCGGCGAGGCTTTCGCCAAGTACGTCAAGGAGAAGTTCGCCGCCAACCACAAGGTGCAGATCGTCTCCGAATGCGGCCACAACGCGCGCTGCATGTTCACGTCCGAGGAAGCGCTGCCGATTCTGTTTCCGAAGCAGTAGGATTCGCCGTCGTTTGCGTGTTTCGTCGAGTGACCCCGCAGGGCGGCGCAAAAGATTGCGCGCCACGCCGCCGCAACTGAGCGCGGCTGTGTGGAGGCGCCGTAGTCTGCGCGAACGAGCTCCCACAAACTATTGATCCATAACCTGCTTCGCAAATCGATTTTGCCGCTCTGGCGTCACACGGGAAGCAGCGGCGTTATTTTCCGGGCGCGCGCGGGTGAGCCACTCGGCGCGATCATGACGGTCCCGCGAGCCTCGCAGCCGGCGGGGCCGCACGCGAGCGGTTAACTAAGTTCGCGCCAGTCTTGCTCGTTCAACTCTACTTTGTGTTTCTTAGCCGCGGTTTTGATGCGCTTCCAGGCGGCGTCGCGCTCGGAATCGGTCACCCCTTGCACCTGCTTGAACCGGGCGACCGCATTGCGTACGTGAGCGGCGTCATGGATAGGTTCCTTGCGTTCCTTGGGGAAAGCGAAGCTTTCATCGGCAATATGATCGCGGCCGGTCTCAGTGATCTTGGACATGCCTTTTAATAAGCAAGCCAATTGCCATTCTACGCGCGCCATCGCTAGAAGGCGCTGGGGTGTCTTCTGCGCGCTTAACTCTGCGTCTCAGCGCCTCTGCGTCAAATTCGTTGTTTCCGCCCTTACGTTAACTCACATCCCCGGCATCTGCCCAAACGGAAACCCCGGTGGCAGCTTCATCTTGCCCATCCTCTTACCCATGAAGCCTAAGCCGCCCGACAAGCTCTTCATCATCTTTCTGGCTTGCGCATACTGCTTCAGCAGATTGTTGACTTCCTGCACCGTCGTCCCGGCGCCCTTGGCGATTCGCCGCCGCCGGCTGCCGTTGATGATCATGTGATTGTCGCGCTCTTTGGGCGTCATCGAATCGATGATGGCTACCACCCGGCCAATCTCTTTTTCATCCACTTTGACGTCTTTGAGCTCCTTCAAAATGCCGACCTTGGGCATCATGTCGAGCAGCGAGCTAAGCGGGCCGAGTTTGCGAACTTGCTTGAGCTGATCACGGAAATCCTCCAGCGTGAAATCGTTTTCGAGCAGCTTGCGCTGCATCTCGACGGCCTTCTTCTGGTCGATCTGCTCGGAGGCCTTTTCGATGAACGACAGAATATCGCCCATGCCGAGGATGCGGTTGGCGGCCCGGTCGGGATGAAACGGCTCGAGCGCGTCGAACTTCTCGCCCACGCCGACGAATTTGAGCGGCTGGCCGGTGACGTGGCGGATAGAGAGCGCGGCGCCGCCGCGCGCGTCGCCATCCATCTTGGTAAGGATGACGCCGGTGATGCCGAGGCGCTTGTGGAACTCGTCGGCCGATTTGACGGCGTCCTGGCCCGTCATGGCGTCGGCGACGAAGAGGATCTCGACGGGGTTGAGCTGCTCCTTGAGCTGCTGCAGCTCGGTCATCAAATCGTCGTCGATGTGGAGGCGGCCGGCGGTGTCGATCAGCAGAACGTCGCGGCCGGTCTGCGTGCTTTCGCGGCGTGCAGAGCGGGCCAGATCGAGCGGCTGCGTTTCGCCGGGCGCGCCCTCGTAGACGGGCAGACCGACGTCGCGCGCGATCACTTTCAACTGCTCGCGCGCGGCGGGCCGGTAGATGTCCACCGACACCATCATGGGGCGGTGGCCGTTCTTCGATAGCCAGCGCGAGAGCTTGCCGGTGGTGGTGGTCTTACCCGAGCCTTGCAGGCCGACGATCATGAAGACGCTGGGCGGCTCGTTGGCGAAGCGCAGGCGCGATTCGTGGCTGCCCAGAGTCTTGATCAGCTCTTCCTGAACGATCTTGACCACTTGCTGCGACGGCGAAAGGGCGCTGAGCACTTCTTCGCCCATGGCCTTGGCCTTGATGTTCTCGATGAGCTGCTTGACCACTTTGAAATTGACGTCGGCTTCGAGCAGCGCCATGCGGATTTCGCGCAAGGCGCCTTCCATATTCTCGGCCGAGAGCCTGCCTTCGCCGCGAAGGTTTTTGAAGACGCGCTGGAGCTTTTCCGATAGATTGTCAAACATGGGAGGGGCTTACGTGATTATAACGTGCGGCGCGTCTTGCCAATCGATGTGGCGGGACAGCGCGCTTTCCCTACTTCACAAACCCCAGTTGCCGCAGCGTATCCGCCGGCTCCCGATCTTCCTCGAACTTGGTCAACGCCGCTTTCTCGCGCCCGTTTTCGAGCGCCACGCCGGCGGGGACGGCGGTATACGGAAAGACCGGCTTCAACTTTTCCAGATCGGTGGAGACCACCGCCTTCAATCCAGTCTCTTGCAGGAACATCGCGGCATACCGCGGCGCACTTACGGGAATCGCCACCACCGCCGTGGATCCCCAGTTGAGTTGCGACATCTTTTTGGCGGCGTTGAAGCAATGCATGCATTCGGGGTCGAAGAAATACAGCAGTATCTTGCCGTGCTGCAGCGAATATGGCGCGCCTTCCACCATTACCGCTTCCGGCGCCTTCGTCCCGGTCTGCCGTACCGCGGCCACGCCGTATGAGACCAGCGCGTACACCGCCACCGCGCCCAGAATCAGGCCGGCGCTGCGCAGGCTTTGCGGCGGCTTCGACCACGCTCCGGCCAAGGCTGCCAGCAACAGCAGCGCGGCATCGAACATGAAGAAGCTCGGGCCTACCACGCGCTTGACCCAGGGGAAGCAACTGCACTCCGCGCCGCGCAATGCGGCATAGTTCGCTGCGAAATAGATCATGAAGCCGATCAGCAGCAGCCCGATCAGCGCGGCGCCCCAGCGGCGGAACCGCGGTACCAGCACCAGCACCGCGCCCATGGTTTCGGCGATACCGAAGACCAGCGCCGCGGCCAGGCTCAGTTGCTCCGGAAACTTCAGCTCGGCGATGCGCACGGCCCAATCGAGCGGGTAAGTGATCTTCCAGATGCCCGAGACCGCGAACAAAATAGCGAGCAGGGTGGCGGCGAGCCAGCTTGCCGCGGACTTCCAGCCCGGCGCCTCGAGCGAAGTCAGCTCCGTCCGAGGCCGGGCTATACTGTCTTCCATATGCCCCCCATTTTATCCCTTCGGACGTGGCGCACGCACTCGTGGGTCGCACTTGTGCGTGCAGCGTTCACGATCGTGCGAACGCGTTTTTGCCGCTGCGGACCAAGCGTCCCCAAGAGCGGGGACGCTGCAAACACCGTGCTCGCGCCACGTACTTCAGATCTCCCGATTTCGTCCGGCAATTCCGGCAATGACCTGGAAAGCGGATTGGCCCCAGATTTTCATGCTTCGTGGCAAACCCGCCTTGCTCGGCCCGAACCGGATCTTGCGATTCCTTCCTGATCCGCTCTCGATAAAAAAACAAGCCCAAACCGCACGTACCGATTGGGGTTTGGGGGTCATTCCGCAAATCGGGCCAGGCCAGTTTCCTTGAGAGATCAGGAGGTCTGTACTTACTGACCGCTCGGCCCGAGTTGCCACTCTTCGTTGAAGAATCCCGCCTGCACAATCTTCCCCGGGAAGCGGCCATCGGGCGGCATGGTTAAATCGATCACCGCGTAATCCGGCAGCTTCGGCGTCTGCCGCGCGTTGCTGAGGTAATCGGCCTCGCGAAACGTGAAGCCGCTATTCAGCACCACATACCGATTGGGATTCAGCGGATTCGGATAGATCAAGATGGGTGCGTGCGTCCCGGCCGAATAGCGATCCTTGCCCACGGCGATGCCGGCCGCGCTCCACTGGATCGGCAAGCGATCCGCAATGCGCGCGAGAATCCTGTTGCTGGAAGGGTCGCCCCACAGAATCAAATTGCTCGCTGCGATTTCCGCATCGCTGGCATCCACGTCGCGACGCACCTGCGCTTCGCCGCGGAATTCGCGCCGCCATTCCTTGATGGCGCGGGCTTCTTCGCTCGCGGTCCATTTGGCGATCGCGGGCGCAATGGGCGGCCCGGTGGGCGAGACAAACAGGAAGCTATCGAGGAAGGCGTCGTCGATAGGGCCCTGAAGACCGTGACGCTTGTGCAAACCGGCTCGCAGAGTGCTGTCGGCGAGGCTCCACTGCGCGCCGGCCTTACGGAAATGCACGGTCCATGAGCGGTCCGACAAGGGGCCGGGCGCGGTAATCTTCTGGCCGTCGATGGAGACGATAGGCTTGCGCGACAGATCGAGCGGGCAGCCGCCGGAACCCATGTCGAGCGTGAAGGCGGCAACGTTGGAGGTTTCGATTTCAACCGAGCTATCGCCGGCGATGGCGGCGTTGACTCGCGCGCGTTCCCAATGCTGCCCGAGCGCGTCGATGGAGACCCACTTCATCCGGTTATACGCCAGCGTCCAGGTGGTGAACTTGACGCTGCGCGGGTTTGGGTCGCGGCCGCGCTCGGCGATGGCGTCGAGCATGCTCGTAATCTGAATTTTCGAATCGGGATGATATTTGTGCGCAGTTTGCGGGCCGACTACGCGAATGAGGCGCAATCCCTCCCCCGCCATGGCCTGCTCCATCATGTCTGCGGCCTGCTTCTGCGGATCGATTTCGCCGTTGTAGGCAATGGTGGAGGTGTTGTAGAGGTTGACGGCGTAATCGGTGGCGTCGTACAGATGGAAGAGCTTCAGCTCCCACCAGGGCGGCGCGGCATCGCCGGTGAGTTTGAGCTTGAGGTATTGCACGGTTTCGCTGAATCCGGCGCCGGGCGCGACGGCGGCCCAGAGACCGGCATGGTGCGTGCCGATATCCCACGCGGAGGCGCCGCCCATGCTGAAGCCACGGTCCAGAATGCGGTTCTCGTCGATGGCGTACTGGCGCTTCACGGCGTCGAGCGCTTCGAAGAAATCCACCTCGCCGGCGAAGCGGCTGGCATTGCAAAAACGGCCGTAGAGATGCAGCACGATGGTGTCGCGAGGAGCAAACTCGCCGATATTACGCGTGCGGTCGGCCAGGAAGTTGATCTCGCTGAGCGTTTCATTGCGGCCGTGGAACCACGCATCGAGCCGCCAGCGGTGTGGAGCGGTTGGCGAATACGAAGGTGGCACTACCAAGCCATAAGGCTGTACGCTGCGATCGATCTTCGAGATGTAGCCGCGCACCACCAGGCCCGTCGCGGTTGTCCACGGGGCATGGTTCTGCGCTAAATCGGCGGCGCGCTCTTCGCCCTGCAGCAGCAGCGCCCTGGCTTTGGCGACCTCATCGGCTTTGAAGAATTCGTCGTATTGCAGCGCGTACCGAACGGCCTCCTGATAGATGAGAACGTCGGGCAGAAGCGCGTTGCCGTGGAGTTTGGCGGTGGCGGCCCCCAGATGGTCGAGGCCGGCTTGCAATTCAGCGCGGTCGGACGCGGATATCTCTATGCCCGCCGGCGGTACGGATTTGATGGCGGGCTGGGCCAGGGCCGCGGCGGCGATCGACAAAGCGAGCAACACCTTCATGTACGTCACTATACTTAAGATAGCGGGACTGAGAATAGCGAGACTGAGAACAGCAGATCAATCGGATGCAACGGCGGGGATGGAAAAGCACGGCGGCTTATGCGGCATTACTGGCTGCAGCGTTCGTTGTGGGCGTGGCGGTGACGGTAATCGGAAATTTCGGCGACGAACTGGACAACAACGTCTACGATTTCATGCTGCGCCGGTACCAGCCGAAGCCGTGGCAGATTGAGTCGGCAATTCTGGCGATTGACGAGCACACGCTGCAGGCGACGCCGGGAGGAATGCAGGGTATCCGTGGGCCGTTGGCGGAGGCTCTGAGATTGGTAAGCGCGGCCGGCCCGAAGACCGTCGCTATCGACCTGACGCTGGCCGACGCGAGCAAGGACCCCAAGATCGACGAGAATCTGGCGGACGCCATGCGATCGACGCCTAACCTAGTGCTGGCGACCGATTTATTGAACGATGCCTGGGAAGAGCCGTTGCCCGAATTCGCGAAGTTCGCCGCGGCGCAGGGACATGTTCACGCAGCGCCGGATAACAACGACGAAATCACCCGCGCGGTCTCTCTTCAAAAGACCTTCGGTTACAAGAAGAAATGGGCGCTGTCACTGGAGGCGTTCCTGCTGTTTTCCGGCGCGCCGGAGCCGGTTCAGTCGCCACAAGACTTGCAGGTGGGCGGCACAGTCATCCCGGTTCCCGACCGGCGCGTCCAAGCGTTGCGCGGCGACGAGCAAGGCGACGGCCGCTTTATGCGCGTGCGCTTCGTGCCGCCGAACATGCATGCCATACCGCGGGTTCCAATGGAGGCGCTGCTGAGAGATCACACACTGGCGCGTGCCTTCACGGGTAAGGCGGTGTTCGTGGGCGTCACTGCAGTGACGGAGGTGAAAGACCGTCTGATGACGCCCGTTGGCAGCCACCGCACCACCGGAATCGAAATCAACGCGGAAGCATTTGAGACCATGGCGCACGGGCTCTTCATCACGGATGTCTCCGGATTATGGGTGGGGCTATTCAGCCTGGGACTGACGGTAGCGATGGGGCTTTGCTTTCGCTATTTACCAGGCTGGTTGGCATACGGCGGCGGCGCGATAATTGTGGCGGCGGCTTGTGTTACGCCTTACGTCTTTTTCACGCACCAGCGCGTCTTTTCGTTTGCGACTCCGGCAGTGGTTGCGTGGCTGAGTTTCCTCGCGGCTGCCGGCTACTATCACCTGGTGGTCCGGCGCGACTGGCGTACGGAACAGGCGGCGCGCGAACGCTATCAGCAGGCCATGCACTTTGTCACTCACGAAATGCGCACGCCGCTCTCGGCGATCCAGGGGTCCAGCGAGTTGATCTCTCGCTTTCCGCTGACCGAGGAGAAAAGGAAGCAGATCGCACAGTTGATTAATTCGGAATCGAAGCGGCTGGCGCGCATGGTGGAGATCTTTCTCAATGTGGAGCGCCTCTCGGCCGGACAGATGGAGCTCAAGCGCGAGACCATTCCAATCAGGGAAATGGTAGAGCTGTGCCTGGAGCGCGTACAGCCGCTCGCCGAGCGGAAGCGCATCGCGGTGGTGGTGGAACCGATGCTCGACAACATGCAGGTCACCGGAGACCGCGAACTGATGGAATATGCCTGCTACAATCTACTGACGAATGCGGTGAAGTACTCTCCTCAGCGGACCGAGGTCAGGGTTTCCGCTTGGAAGGAAAGCGGCCATGTCCGCATCTCAGTGAAAGACCAGGGCATTGGCATGGATCAAAAGGAAGTCAAGCAGATCTTCCAAAGGTTCTACCGGACGAAGAAAGCCGAAGAGTCGGGCGAAGCGGGTACCGGAATCGGTTTATCCATCGTCCAACAAATTGTGGAACAGCACGGAGGAGAGATCGACGTAGTAAGCCAACCTGGCGCCGGCTCTTGCTTTACCCTGGTACTGCCGGCCGCGGTTGCCACGCCGAATCCGGCGGTGGCGGAACGGCGCTGATCGATGCCAAGACTATTGTTAGTGGAAGACGATCCGGGGCTTCAGTTTACGATTCTGACGGCGCTTGAGGAAAAGGGCTATGCAGTGGATGCGGTATCGACCACCGGCGAGGCCATCGAGCGCTTGAGCGACGGCGGTTACCCGATCGTCATTTCCGATATCTACGTGGATGAACGCACCGGCCTCGACGTCCTCGACGCGGCCAAGCGTATCGATCCGAACTGTTCGGTAATCCTGATGACCGGACGCGGCACCATCGAGACCGTGATGGCGGCTACTCGCGGCGGGGCTTTCGATTACATCGCAAAGCCGTTCGATTTGGACGTCATGCTCAATGCGATTGAGCGGGCGGAGGCGACGCGCGAAGTCGGCGAGAAGGAGGCCGAGGAAGAAGATCTGCCCGAGACCGAAATGATCGGCTTCTCGCCTTCGATGGTCGAGATCTATAAGACGGTCGCGCGAGTGGCCGGCACCGATGCGACGGTAGTGATTGAAGGCGAAACGGGGACGGGCAAGGAAATGGTGGCGCGCATGATCCATCGGCGCAGCAAGCGCGCCAATGCGCCGTTTGTGGCGGTGGATTGCGCTTCGATCACGCCCACGCTGCTGGAGAGCGAGTTATTCGGCGCCATGCGCGGCGCTTTCACCGGAGCCGACAGAGACCGCGTTGGCGTGTTTGAAGCCGCGCACCGCGGCACGGTATTTCTGGATGAAATCGGCGAAGTGGAACCGGAGTTCCAGGTGAAGTTGCTGCGCTTCCTGCAAGAGAAGGAGATCCGCCCGGTGGGCGCTTCCCGAACCAAGGAAGTGGATGTGCGCGTGGTGGCGGCCACCAATCGCGATCTGCAGCGAATGGTGGATGAAGGCAAGTTTCGCGAAGACCTGTGGTACCGGCTGAATACGGTACGTATCACGATGCCGCCCCTTTGCGAACGGCGCGACGATATTCCAGTGTTGGCGCGGTTCTTCGTGAATAAGTACGCCGAGCGGTACGACCGCGACGTGAAGCTGATGGATTCGGGAGTCAGGGCGCTGCAAGATTACACATGGCCCGGCAACGTGCGGCAGTTACAGCACATGATGGAGCGATTGACTATTTTGGCGGACCGCATCGACGCGGATGCCGTACACGACGCGCTCACCATTATGGAGAGCCGCGAAAAGCCGGTGGAGACTCTCGCGGAGGCCGAGGAGGACCAGATCCGCCGGGTGCTGGCCGCTACCGGCGGCAACAAGAGCAAGGCCGCCCAGATTCTGGGGATCGAGCGGAAGACGCTCTACCGCAAACTCGTGCGCATGAAGCTCTGACATGGCGCTCGCGGCCGGTTCACTCCGGGGTAAGGAGATTATTCTTGCGGGTGGGACCGGCGGCCTGGGGTCCGTGGTTGCGACGCTACTCCTGGAAGAAGGCGCATGCCTGACGCTGAGCTTTCTGCGGCAGGAAAAGCGCGCACGCCAATGGGAAGGGCGCGCGACCCTGGTGCAAGCGGATCTGGCGTCCTCACCGGACCGCGTAAGACTCCTCGATGCTGCGCCGTCGCTCTATGGCCTGGTCATTCTCGCTGGCAACCCGGCGCGAACAAGTGAGGCGTCCCAGATGGAGTCCGCGATGCTGCAATCGCACGCAGTAAACTATCTGGGACCGGTCCTGTTGGCGCGCGAAGCGGCCGAGCGAATGAAAGCCGCTGCGATTCCCGGAGCCATCGTGCTCATTTCCACTATGCAGGCCAATGCGCTATTTCCGGGGTCCACCGCCTATGCCGCGCAGAAGGAGGCATTGCAGCACGCCGCTCGCATACTAGCCAAAGAGTGCCGCGGCGCCAGGAACGTTCGCGTCAACGTGGTCAGTCCCGGCGTGACTGCGGCGGGAATGGCGGAAGCCAGTATCGCATCCGGCAAATACGACCGGTACATCAGTGAAGACGTCATCTCACGGTTCGGCCGGGCCGAAGACATCGCCCGCGCCGTGCGTTTTTTCCTTGAGCCCGATAATTACGTTACCGGTCAAGTGATGTGTGTGGATGGCGGCATTACGCTCTAAGCGCCCATAAATCGCGCTCGCCGGGGACCGCTGCTCAACGGCAGGCCGTAACCGATCAGGCAGAACTGATCGAGAGCGAACAGAACCACCGACTCGTCTCCGGCTGCGATGGCGAGTGAACGCTCCTTAGCCCAAGGAGTGGTGTAATCGCTGATTCCGATCAAGTGACTGGATTGCGCCGGCGGAAACCCGTTTTGCGCCGGAAACTGAATCGATTGGCGCGCTTCATCCAGGTTGCGGTTGCCCGTGTAAGTAAAGTTCTCGGTCTTGAGGCAAGCCAGGTTGGCAGGAATCCAATCGTTCAGCGGATAATTTACGATCCGGTTCAGCGCGGTATCGTTTACATCGTGCGGGTATAGAACTTCGAACTCCGCTGTGGGATAGGTTTGGCGCACGAACTGCCTGATTGCGCTTGTGAACTGGCCGATCAAGCCGGGTAGAAAAACACACTCTTGCGTCAAGCTGGAGGGGTCTGCATTCTGGCTCAAAATTATGGACATCGCTCTGCCATACTGCGCTTGAAAGGCGCTGGTAGCGTATGCGTCGTAGAACGGCATACCCGATGCCGCCGCGAAGTACCACCACTGCACTTCGCCAAATTGCAGATAGGGCGTGACCCCCGCAGCATTCATCAGCCCGGCCATGTCGGCATAGACCTGCTGCCAAAAAGCCAGGCTGGCAGGGCTAAAGTTGGTTTGCAATGCCGGCGTATTCACCCATACAGCGTCGCCGCTCGGATACCGTTGCGCGATACCAGTCGCCACAGTATCGTCGCCATTGCCAATTTCGGTACTGAACGAGGCCGCCACCGATATTCCATAACCTTTCAGCGCTTGAAAGAAGCTCGTACTCCAGTCGCGCGCCGCCCGATTGATTCGCGGCGTGGCGGTCAGATCGGTCAGCCAAATCCCGTCTTGCCCACCGGCCAGCGCGGCGCTGCTGGCGTCTGCGGTGAACTGCGTGCTGTTCGTGTTTGCCGTAACTCCGATGCTTTCGCCTTGTGTGCCCATCGCGCGCGCCGTAATCGTCAACGTGGAACCATTAGCCTGCGCCCAAACGCCCGTCGAACCTGCGTTGATCAATAGTGCGAAACACGTGGCAAGACTCTGGGCAGTGTCACCGATCAAGTTCAAATGAGAGATTGAAGTCGGGCCCAGCGATATCTGCGTGGTATTCCCGAATTCCGGAGCGCCGCTGAACGTAACCGTCGCCGACGAATACTGCTGCCCAGGCTGTGACAGCTCATAGAACCACAGCGCGCCGGCGTAGTGATTCGCGCGGCCCTGAAAGCCCAGCTTTTGGATCAGCCATGCAGTCCTTTCGGGCGCCAATGCCTGAGAGTGGAGAGTATCCCAATCGGTCGCCAGCGCCGTCGTGGACATTGACGTGAAACCCGGAAGCCCGGTAGCCGGAATGGCGATCTCAAAAAAATCGAAGTAAAAGTACGAACCCGCGGACCCTGCATGGGAAAGGGCCACTTGATGGCTCCCGCCGGTGGAAAACTGGCCTAGCAAGATCCGCGTAAGAACATCTTCCCCCGCTAATTCAAGGTTGATTGTAACTGGCGCGCCGCCATCTACTCGCACCGAAACCTGTCCACCGCCATCGGCGCACCTGGTTCCCAGGTAAATGGAGTGCGCCCCTGCCGCGGTATAACCGAAGCTTAGAGAGTCTCCGGGCGTGGTTGTCCAATGAATAGATCCGCCCGAGAAGTTACCCAAGGCGCTGCTCCAAGTGCCTTGATACGAGATTTCATCTCCCGCTGAGTCCTCAGCCCTCCGGCTACCAGGCCCGGCCACGCTATATTGCAGATTGCCTCCGCTCAACGTCCACGCGGAAACCAGTACCGAAAATTCAGTGCGCTGGAACTTTCCGGGCTGCAGATCGGCGGCCCAAGTCCACCGCATCTTCCGGACGTTCGTAACTGGTACAGAAACGCCGTTCACATCGAGCAGGTTACTGAAGTTGAGGCTTATCTGCCAGGCCTGAGGCGATAGGCCGCCGCTGAATAATGCAAAAGCGGGCGACCACGATTCCGTGCCCGACCCATGAACCGTTCCATAGACGCCAATCCGATTGCCATTCGACCCCGGAGATCCCAGGTAGGTCAAGGCGATCTGGTTGCCGCTGGCAGTAGCAGCGACCAAGCCAACTGTCTGGTTTACCGTAATGGCATATGCCAAGCTGTTAACGGCGGTGGCCAGTGTGTCGCTTGACGTCACCTGGTAATTGAAGTGCTGATCCAACCACGCTAGTTCGATGTAGTCGCCCGCCGTAGGCGTTCCCTGCAACTCGAACTGCGTCGTAGCGGCAACGTACGATCCAACGGACGATGCGTAGTTTTTAAGCGGCACCTGATAAATCGTCTCAGCGCCGCTAGCGTCGGCCCAAATGCGCAGGTACGGCCAGTCCACTGTAGGGAACCAAATCGAGTCAAGAGGAATGCAGTTGGTGCGAGTTTCCGTATAGGAAAGAACTACGCCGGCCAGATCGCCGTCCGGAAGGTTTCGTAGCGCCGGGTGTTCAAAGACATTATCCCTGTTCCACTCAACCACCACCCAGTCGAACTGCTGCCGCCACGATCCTGAGACCGTGAATCCCGCCTCACTGGTTTGACTCAGCGCCGCCACCGCCGACGGTTCCAGGAAATAGCACTGCAGATCGCGGTCCGGCTGTAGTTTCGTAAGTGTCTCGGCCATTAGAGTCGAATCAAGACGGTGAGATCGGCGCCGGGCAGCGTTTGACCCACGGCCAGCACCGAAAGCGTAATCTGCGCGCCGGAAGGCAACGGCGGCAGCGTAGCGCCATCGACGCTATTCGAAACCAGCAGCCCTATCGGAACCGTCAACTGGCAGTAGGCGGCGCCGTTGAAATTTACTTGAACCTGCACCGGCTGATCCGCCGAGGTTCCCAGGATCGCAAACACGTCCCGAACGGAGTGTGCCGCATCCGTCACCAAAGCCGCTGCCGCCGATTGGTCCACGGCTAGGAATCCGTCTACCTGAATCGAGTATTGGCCGCCGGAGAGTGTTCGGAGGCCGTTATCCACGTTGTGCGTAAGGCAGACGCTCGCGATGGGCCCGTTACCCTTTTCGTTAGTGACAAACATCTGGGCGCTTGCCACCCGGACATCGGGTAGTAACACGGGGTAAGTCCAGTTGCCGCAATAAACGCTGCCAAAAAACTCCGGAGGAAACGGAGCGATCACCGTCAGGACTGAGAGTTGATAAACCGGAGCTTGTGCGGAATGGGCCGCCGCCGGACTTCCATGCAGGCCGCGAGTAACCGTGTATTGAGTACCGTTGGTGGAAACCGCCGTGACCTGCATTACCTCCGCATCGACTTGAACGACGCTGCCGGCCTGCGCCGCTCCGGCCGAAGTCAACGTCAGGGTTGTGTCTGTGGCAGCCACGGCGGCTGAAAGCAAAGTCGCCGGCGTACCCTGAATTTCACTCCAATAGAAGAGCGATAGAGTGCCTGCGGAGACGGTTTGAGTGTTGGTTAGATCCGTGAACGCCACACCGCTCAATACTACTGTGCCGCCGCTCGGTCCGGTTCCCAGGCCGAAGTCCGGCGCGGGCGGCGGTGTACTATCGGTCGTGCCCGATCCGCCGATCTGCCAGCGCGTGACAATTGCAAGCTGGGGCGGGCACTCCACGTCGTTGGCATTGGCCGAGCGCCCCGTTAAATGCACCACTTCGCCGGCGAGATTCGGAATCGCGAATTGAATGGGGCTGCCGCTCGCCACTCCTCCAAAATGCCACGCCGATTCCGCCACCACAAAGAAGCTTGTCGCATCCGGTTCTACCACCCACGCTGAAGTCAGAGTGACGGTAGTCGCGCTGTTGGAGGAAATACTGGCTTCCTGTCCGGCGCCGGTTCCCCTAGTAATCCGCACCGTCATGCCCAAGTAAGAATTCGGCGCCATCTGAAGCGTGCTGTTGCCCACCGTGTTCGCCGAATGAATTGCGACCGCGGATTCAGGCTGCGCTTCCATCCGCCAATAGAAGTTTGCGTGGTCGAAGTCAGGATCGGGTGGCGCAACCAACTGGTCCGTCAGGCCGGTATCGCTGAACTGCGCCGCGATAACCTGTCCCGTAGCGATTCGAAACAGTTCGGATGGCGTCGGTCCCCGGTACACATTGAATGTTGCGGTGTCCGAGGTGAAGCTCAAACCGGTAAGCGTGACGCTGCTTCCATCCGCCGGAATGCTCGCTGTTACTATGAATGAAAGCGCCCCTTCTCCGCCGGCGCTGTTGACGCCCGAGACCGCATAGTACAAGTTTTGTCCCGATGTCAGGGTTCCGCCCGTAGCAATCTGCGGGGAAAAACTCAACAGCGGGATTCCCGGACCGGTGGCGGCGATGGTGGCCGGCGCCACAAAGCTTATAGACACTCCTACCTCGATAGTGCCGTCGCTAGCCGTCGTGTCGGTTTCTTGCACGCCAAACTCGATATTGCCGTTGCTATCGATGGTCGTCCCAATCAGTGGATTTGGCGTCCCAATCCCGGCGCTTCCGTTCTGTCCCGTCCCGGACGGTGAACTCGTCTGCCCGTTAGTGTCCGCATACCACGCGTCGTAGTGGATCTGGGCCGTAATAGTCGATGTTCTGTAATTGGTTGCCGGTGAAATCTTCAGAACCCGGAATGCCTGCCGGGTGAAACCCTCTTTCAGATAGGTGAATGTTATGATGTCGCCGGGACGGATCCCAACCGCTTTGACGCTGGTATCAAATTGAATGTAAGTATTTCCAAGAACGGATTTGTCCAGGTTGAACTGCAGAATCCGGCCAGCCTGGTCATAATTCGGAATCCCGACGGCCATTAATGACGCGGTGACCTCCTGGCCGGCCAGCGCAATGTCGTCCGGGTTCACTACCGAGAAGCTGTCCTGTTGATACCCATTGAGACTGTCCTGGTATTCGACATTGTAGGAATTCGGCGTGTCCGCTATTGGGCGGCTTGTCACAGTCACGCTGGGGTCGCCGTTTTGCCGGCGCATTATGCCCGAAGTCCCACTGCTCCCATCCCCGAATTCGTAGCTCGGCCATCCGCCATTGAGGGACGCAGTGCTGTTCGACCATGCCAATTGGGCAGGCTGCTGCAAGGCTATGGTGTTTTCCACTTGTAGTTGGAGTACGCCGCCTGGCCCGTATGTGAGGAACAGTCGGGCGGCATTGCGAATTCCCCGGACTAAGTCCCCCGCGCTACGTCTCTTTTGCAATACCAGATTGCATTGAAATCTAGGCAGAGTGATCGCATTCCCGTTCAAATCGGTAGAGTTGATCGGCTGATCGCAATACGCCGCTACCGCGGCAAAACTGGTGAAATCGAGCTCTGCCGCCGTCCAACCGCTCCGCTGCAGTACGTCAAGGAGTATCCACGCCGGGTTGTTAGAGAACTGGCTCCCCAGGTTGGCGCCGGCCGCCGAGTAGGTTGGCACAATCAGGCCCTGAGCCAGCACCTGGATGTTTGGAATTGAATTTCCGTCGCTCAATTGGTTCGGCACAACAACGGATAGGTAAGCCATGCTGCCATAGGGGTCGCCGGCCGGCTGTCCGCTCGCGTTTGTGAAATTCATGTCGAAGGCGCCGTCCCGCGATCCCAGCGTCACTACGTTGTACCATCCGGTCCCCGTCATGTTAGTGCCGGAAACACCGATTGGGATTTGAACGTCATTGACCAGGACCGTGACTACTCCTTGCATCACACCGATGCCCAGCAACACTTCCATCCGGGTCAGATTGCCGTCGTTGCGCGCAAATACCACCAGCGGCTCGTACCACGCGGTCCCATAAACCATGGGGACGAAGTCGTTATAGCGCGCCTGATTTACCGAGAGATTCGAACTCGTCCAGGCGCTGCCGTAGCCGCGCACTGAGATCACTGGCGGGACGAATTCCAGACCTCCGAATCTTGTGAACATGCCTCGGGCCTGACAATCGGTGCGTACATATCCGCAGGAAGTAAACGGCGCCCCATTATTCAAGTTGCCCGTCCCGCCCGGCAACCCCGCCGAGTAGCCACAACGGTAGTACATGGAATACTGTCCGTCGGTTCCGCCGCTCACGGCTTCGGCTTGTTGCGCCGGCGTCGAGGGAAACTGCCATGGGCACCGGCTCTGGATTCGAACTTCGGGCAGCAAGAGCCTCTGCAGGTTCATCCGGTTCGTCGCGGTAAGCCTGAAAGCCGCTTCCTTAATCTGGTCGGGAGGATTGCAGATACCCTGGAACACCACGGTCGTAACCGTCAGCGGCACGTTGTTCCGCAGATCGTAGAACAGGAAGCTCACCGTTAATTGCGCGCCCTTCCAGCCAGTCGCTTGTTGGATCTCGGAAAAGTGCGAATCTGCGTTCGCCAGGGTTACCGATATGGTCGGGCTACCATCCACGCCTTGATCGGACGCCGTCTGAATGTCGAACGAGCTTTGCTGAAGCACGCGCGCCGCGTACGCGGTTCCGTTAATCGTGATGGCATGCGTGCACCAGTGTTCGGCGTCGCCGGTCGAAAGGACGCAGTCGAACACCATGAGAGGCGTATCGGTTACCGCCTGTTCCTTCAGACTAGAGATGGTTTGCATAAACGATATTGACGGTGACAGAGTGCCTGTTCACGTCGGTGGTGGCAAATGAAAATGTATCGTCGCCAAACCGAGCATCCTGATAGACTCCGCCAGTGGTGCTCTTCTGATACGCGGAAGGCGCGGCCTGGACCTCAACCTGCGGCCCGAATACGCCGATCACTCCGGGCGGCAGTTCGACGCCAAACAGAATCGATGCCGCCGTTGGATCGCCACTTCCGGTGAAGCTGATCCTGGTCCAGCTCGGACTTGCCGTCGCCAGGACGCGATTGCCGCCAAGCAGTAGAGTGACAGCAGAAAGCTGCGCAGACTGGACGTAAACGCTCAATGAGTATATGTACCCGGCCGGCACGTTCAGAGTTTGGCTCACGCTCTGTGCGCCTTCGCCGGAATTCGTCAGGTGAAATGCCATGCTTCCGCCGAAAGGATCGGTCACGCCGCCGGCGCTTGCCAGGAACGGACCTGCCTCCCAAACTGCATTTGTCAGATCTTCGCTCCACGCCAAAAGGTTGCCGGCCGGATCGAGGAACGTAAATCCATTCAGCGAGCCTTCCGTTGCCGCAAAGAACTGCTGCAGGTTGCTCAACTCAGTGTCGCTCAACCCTTCATATTGCAGTTGCCATTCCGTGATGGCGCCGTTGGGATCTGCCAGTTTGATCGAACTTCCGTCGGCAGCCATATTCGTCACCGTTCGCGTCCGCCGCTGCTTCCGCAATGGAAATTGACTGTACGCTCCTGTTGTAAGTTGTGGATACATATCTACCCTCGGTTCTCAGTCACGGTCACGGATGTAGTGTTTCTTAGCTCTTCGACCGAGGTCAAATGCAACTGGTCGCTTCCAACACTGCAATTCGGATAAGATGTGCCGTCCCAAGGATCTATAAAGACAAAGCTAGCAAAACTGCCCTGGTTCGAGAGGAAAAAGCCCTCAAGCGATGCCATCTCCGTTTCATCCAGTTGATTCAGGCGAATGACCCATTGATGAAGCGGTCCAGCCGAATCCCGGTATCGCTGCTCGTTTCCATCCACAAAGCGTACGATCTGGTTCCGGAAGCGAATCGACTTAGTAGCTGGATACTGCGCAACTGCCGCCGTCTTGAGCGGTGGAAAAGTGGCCATGTCAGATCACCGCATCCGTAGGGGCAGCGTCCACGGCGTGCCCAAGTACGGCCGCGCGGTCCGTCGACCCCTCGCCAGAGACCGGCGAGAACTTCTCAAACATTTGATCTGCGCTTCTCTTGGCCATCCCTTATCTCCGCCGTCAACGCATTCTCTAGAATGGCGAACGCATCCACCTGCCTTGCGCTCAAAACCGAAAAATCGATCGCGCCCATTCGCCGTCTCACGAAAAACTCTTCTACCAGTGTTTCGCTGTCCGGGGTGATGTAAGACTTCGGACATGTCAGCAGGACCACATCTTTACGAGCCCAAACGGGCGGGCCCTTGACCTCTCCGCTGTGAGGCAGCCACCCGCACCGGCGCTTTTGTTCCAAGCCGGATTTCCGGCATAAGTCGCACCTCCAACCAGCCTGGTTTGAAAATTGAAAGTGGAAGGCGACGATTAGTTTTTTCGTTCAGCCGCGGAGAGTCCGGTCGCGGCCCGCACCGCCGCCACGGCCTCTCGGAATAATTCCTCCGGGCCGGATTCCACCAGCGACTCGGGAGTCGCCGGCTTACCATCCAGGTCGAGCCCGGTAACCTCTCTGAGACCCCAAGTCAGATAGAGCCGGTCGATCTCCGCGCGCAGTACCGCGGCATCCATTTTCTCGCCCGCGTCTTGCCCCGCATCCAGGAATTCCGCTTTCCGCGCCAACTCCCTCACCCGCCGCATCAAGTCCATCCGCCGCGAAAACGACATCTTCACGATCAGGTAACTCACTCCGGCCGCGAGAGCCGATTCCACCCTATCCACACTGTCGTAAGTCATGGCTATCCGAAGGCCACCGCGATTTCGTTGTCCACCGTACCCTGCGCCCGCGACGGCCGGAATTTCCATTGCAGCCGGTTCGTGCTATCGTCGAGCTCCGGCACGGCTGGTATCACGCTTGGCAGATACACGCCCATCATTTGTCCCGAAACATTGCCTAACTGGAGCATCACGCTGATCGGCGATTGCTGCCGCGCCGCCTGATACAACCCCTCCGTCGCCGCGTCGTCCTGGCTGTATAGCTCCAGCGACACCGCTACCACCCGCCGTCCCGGCGATATCGCCAGCGGCAGACTCGATCCGTACTCCCGTGCTCTCGTCTCCAGGTTGTTCTTCAGGACTATGGATGCATTGGTCACCGTGAAGAACTCGGATGCCGTGGCTCCCATCCACGCCTGCCCCAAATTCCCCGGGACAATCGAATAGTCGAAGGCCGCCAGCGCGGGCTCGGCCGGGAAGCTTTGAAGCGACGCCTCGCCCGCCGAGAAGCTTATGCTATCCAGTACGTCCTGCGCCAACCCGCCGAACTGGAATTCGTGGAAGTCCCCGTTGACCTGGATTGCCATCTCGTCGACTGCCGCCCCGTTTATCACTCTTTGCACCGCCGTCGCCGGGTCCCAATAGTCGAATACAGTGACGCTCGGCAACACGGTCGCGGGCGTGTAGGTGACAGTTGCCTGCGTCGCTGCACCGGTCCCCGGTAAGATCGTAAAGGGCGCATTCAACACTACGTTGTTGGCATCCACAATGGCGCCGACAAATCGCAATTCGCTGCCCGACGCCACCGCCTGTCCAACCGAAAGTCCGTGCGCCGCCGAGAAGCCCAGAGCCCCGCTGGCTGTGGCGGTGGACACCGAGCCCCCAGCCGACTGCGCCGGCGTACCGCCCAACGCCGCTTGGAAAAGCGGCCCATACGACGGACCAGGCGACGTCTTCTGCCAGCTCGTCAAGTAGGTATTCAACGCGAAACTCGTCTGCTTCCGTCCGCCCGCCGGCACTCCGGGAAAGGTTCGGCTGCCGGTCTTGTCCTGCCGTCCGTTGACTATAAGCTGCTGCTGCACCGTTAGCTTTACGGCGGGTATCCGGTTGATCGATGTTATCGCTCCCACCGATCCGTAAGAGCTCTCCAGCGCCGTATACAGGCGGTTTGAGTTAGAAAGAATGTAGGACATATTAACTAATGCTTACTCCAATCTCGAATGTAATCTTCGCAGTTTGAATAAAGTTGCGGCCGCCATGTTTCACCGGCCCGAACGCTACCTGGTAACCACCCGCGTAATACATACCGCCGCCCCAATCGCCCAAACTTGAGGCCAGCACCCCCATGACCGCGTCGGCATAGGTCTCAAGGTTTGATTGAACCTGGTCCAACCGGTCCTCGGAGTGGCGTAAATCGATCGCCATCTGAAGCTTTCCCGAGAAGGTCCGGAATTTCTCGATCTGGCTGTTCACGATCTTCTCGCAGTAAATGTTCGCTGCCGGATACTGGACCGTGTCGCTTCGCTCGGCCAAATCGGAAGCAATGTTTCCGGATCGAACTTGCGCTGAGTCGAGTAGTCCCGGAATCGCCGGAGCGCCTTGCGTCAGGGCCGCCAGGTTAGCGTTCACCCCGCCGCTCGGCGCAGTCAGGCGCTGAATTACCTTGCCCGTTATTGCGCTTCCAATTTGCGGCGTCATTTATCCCCTCTGAAGAACTCGCGGAAGCGCCTGCAGGTAAGTCGGCTTCTGCCCCTTGCCTGGAAGCGCGCCGGTCTGCACCAGCACTGCCGGCTGCTCCCACGTCTGACCCAAAGTCAGGAAAGACGCATTCTGGCAGAACATCGCGTCCGGCGAAACGCCTGCATACACGTTCCACCCAGCCGCGGTCTGCGGCGCAGTGGCTGTGCCGACCAGAAAGGTGCTTGAGGTCGTGCCGATCGCCGTCTCAGTCGCCGCCGCCCCCTGTTCGCCTCCCGCGTTGACCCAAGCTATAGTCACGTAGTACAGTCCGTCGGCCAGAGCCCCTGGAAATGCGGTCACCGTAGGCATCGCCGCCCTCGGGACCGGTTGCGCCGCTATCCCAACCCCGATCTCGATCAGCTTCTCGTACGCCCATTTCGCCAGCGCGTGGAACTGGTCCCTCTTCCCCGCATACCGGTCGTTGAGTTGACTGTTATATGCATCGCCGTAGACCAGTTCCAGCGAGCGCGCCGTGTGCCACAACTTCAGAGGAGGCGTTACCACCACTCTGTCTAAGTTCGGCTGCGGCGCCAGCCAGAATAGCTGATCTACATAGCCGAACCGGTTGAGAGCGGTATGCAGGTCCATCGCCACTTGTTCCTGTGCGATGGCGATCTTCTGCGTCACGTCGATCCCCTCCACGCTGGCCACGTTGGAAAGCTGTGAGTCCTGCGCTGTCAGGTCCTCCATGCAGGAAATAGGACCGTCTGTGAACAGTGCCATCGCCCTTACGCCTTTTCTTTCTTACCGCCAGCCAATCTTGCCAGCTCGGCGCTAGGCACTACAGTTATATGCACCTTGGCCACCTCGGCCTCCTCATCGGCCGCCCGCTTGGCCTCCGCCCGCGCTTCCCGGTAGGTTTTCGCTTCGTCCGCCGTCGCCAATCGCGCCGTCCCCTCGGTGATCATCTTCGCAGCCACGGCGCGCGTAACCTCGGCGCAACTTCCCGCCTTGCCACCGTCGTCCGTCTGTTGGCTGACGATCAGCGGAAACGCATCTGGAATCTTGGATTCCGTATCCCGTCTCTTTTGGTAGTAGAGCTTCAGATCCATCCCATTTCTCCTTGATCTAACCTTCGCTGGTCTAACCTTGGCTAAGCCGTGGAGCAGGCCGCCATCGTTACCGGCCTGCCCCTCGACTTACTGCCTGGGTAACTAGGTGTTGACTTGTACGCCCAACGCGTTCCGCAGAACGCCGCAGCCGTACAACACATCCACCGTGAACTGCTGTGCCAGCGTATTCGGCTGATAGCTCATCACTACCCGCATGCCAAAGTTGCCGAGTTCGGCGTACTCCGCAATCGCGCCCGTACCCGGTAAGGGTTGCGGCAGACGGCGGACCACCAGGCCCATTGCGTTCTTCGTGAACGCAAGGTTGTGAGTGTTCACCGGCGCGGTACCGGTCTTCGGCACGAACTGCGAACGGAATACGAAGAAATCCTTCACCTTTCCGATCGTGCCGTCGACGATGGCGCGCAGACCGGCTTCGCCCGAATTCTGGAATTCGCTGAAGCGCGGAATCTGTCGCCATGCCGAATAGGTAGCGGCGTCCACCACCATGTACTTCTCCTCGAGTGGCGGAGCCTTAGCCAGGAATAACGCTGTTTCCGCGGCGTCCACCACTGCTTCGGTAATCGCAACTCCCGGGGTGCCCAGCGGGCCGTTGAACGTGAAGCCGGCATACAGGGCCAGCAGGTCGCTCTCGATCCTCTGTGCGATCGCCGCCACCGCCGGCTGCATGTAGATCTTCAGCAGGTCCGGCACCGCCAGCACCTTAGTCACGTCCGGAATCTGGAAGGTCGCTTCCACGTGCGAGTTCAGCACGATCTGCGCATTCCCCAGACTCGGGTTCTGCGTCTGCACCGTTCCGCCCTCGGCTATGTTGTTCGCCACCATAGTAGGCGGAATCGGGATGTTCACTGTATCGCCGGCATTCGCCAGCACTGGCTCATAGTCGCGATTGACCAGGTTCCCCATGATGAGGTTGCCGATCAGCACCGGTAAAGCGTCCACCGCCACCAGTTTCACAATCGCGCTTGCGACGTTGTTTGAGGTAATAGCTCCCATTTATTCTCCTTGTTTGTTTTGCCGGCCCGGTCGGCCGGTACTTCTTTTACAGACCGCGGAGGGTCTGCGACGCCACGCGCACGATCTCTTCTCGTACTCGCTGCATTTCTTCCGCGCTCATTCCCGGTTTGATCCGGTCGAGCGTAATCGGCTCGCCACCGGAATGCGGCGCCTTAAGGGTCGCTGTCATTCCGCTCCCGCCGGCAATCCTGGCCGGAAGAAACTCCGGGTTATCGCTCACAAAGGATGAGAGGTATTCCTTCATCGAAACCTCCCCACTCTCCCCGCGAGCCACCAGGCGGCCGTCTTCCCCGCGCACGATACCGTCCTGCACTGCCTTGAATGCAAGGTCGATCTTCGCCACGCCGAGCCTCTGCAACTCGGCGCGAACCGACGAGCTCCGTTCCGCTTCGTCGGCATGCTTCCGGCTGCGCTTGTTCTCTTCCACCACTTCGTTCAGCCGCCGTTCCAATTGCTCGCGCCGCTTACGTTCTTCATGCAACTCCACTTTGTAAGCGGGTTCGCTCTTGGCAGTTTCGTTCGTCGCGTATTCCTGAATCGCCTGCCTGACGATTGCTTGTATATCGAGTCCTTCCATATCCCTCCCAAGATTTCACTTACGCTTGCGCCGGGTCGTGCATCCGGTCAATCTCTTCGGATACCTGATTCTTGATCTCTTGCCGCGCATCGCTCAGGTATTTCAGCGCCAGCTTCTTAAACACTTGCTTCACCAGAGTTGGCGACCCGATTCCCATCTCCAACAGCTTTTTGGCGTCGTCCAGCTCACCGCCGAATTCATCGATGTCGAATTCGTCCAACCCCGATACGTCGATCGAGATTTCGTCCTGCCGCGCCGCGGCGATAGCCCACAGCACCTCCTTCATGGAGTTCTTGACTGTGTCGCCGTACGCTCGCAGCACTTCTTCGGTCGTGCTGAAATCCAGCTGCTTGCTCAGCGCCGATTGTTGCGAAGAGCCGGAGCTTGCCCCCGCCTGGCTCAGCAGATAGCACACCCTGTAGATCTCGTCTTTGAGGCTCACAAGGTTATCCGCGGCTATCTGATAGACCTTACCTTCGGGTTCGTTCCATCCAAACCTGTCCTGCGGACCGAGCTGAATGTAATATGATTCACCGACTATCTGATTCCACTCCCGGTCCGAGTAAATCACCGGCGTCGCGAACAGCCCCATCGTCAAAGCCCACGAGAGCGCATTCGCCTTGTTAAAATGTTCCAGTTGCAGCAGCGCCGACTTATTCAACAGCCACAGCCCGTCCGTTACCTTCAGCTGAAACACCGGTACGCGCCGCAGACCGGCGAATCCGTGCCGTCCTTCGTCGATCAGCTCCACTTGCTTAGATTCGCCGTGCTTGCAAAACAGCTGAAAGTTCTCGCGGTCGTAATAGATCCACCGAGTGTCGCGCTCCCACTTGGTATCCGTCACTTTGGACTGCTGAAAACAGGACGTGCGGATTACCACCCATTCCAGTTCGCCGTTCTGGTCGTAGTTCCAGTTGATGACTTCGTCCGGACCATAGCTCATCAGATAGGCGCGCGACCGCCCCGAGGCGTCTTCCTCCGCGCGAGTCGCCGCCACGTTATCGGATCTCGGGAAATCGGCCACGATATAGCTGCTGCCGCACACCAGCGTTTCCACAAATCGCTGGCGGAAGAACTCGCTCAAGCTCGTCCCTTTGAGGTCGCAGTTGTTCGACAGGCCCGTGTAAAACTGTTTCGCCGCCCCGCTTCCGTCGAACATCACATTCGGAGCCCGGTGCATCAGCGTCGCGGCGTACCAATCTACGATCGAGCCAATATGATTCTGGTAGAACACCCGGCTCAACCGTTCCGCGTAGATTTCGTTAGGCTCCTTGTGCCGGCGCGCCAGGTACTCCGAAGCGTGTTCCCGAAGCTGCTCGCCGCCCGTATACAGGTCTCTGTACTTCTTCCACATGGCTTTTCGAGCCGCATACTCCGGATGCTCCCGGTTGATAGTCGTTGTCAAAACAATCGCTCCTGGCGCTTCCCTATTTTGGGAAGCGGTCTGCATTCCTGCCACAGTAAGTTTCCGGGCGCGTCCGATAAGTGTGTCCGCAACCTTTCGCGGTCTTACACTCTCGGTCTGCCGGCAAACCGATCTCGCCCTCTGCCGATCACGGTTTCGCGTTCGTCAGGTTCACCTGTTCCCAGATGCTTGGGATCGACCGCGGCGCCCGCCCTTGAACCGGCGTTGTCGCGTGAACCAGTCCAGCGCCCACCGGCCGGAACACGAACTTCGATATCGTATCCCGGTACGTTCTCACCCATCAGGATCGAGAGCCGCTTGAATCTCGCCGTAGACTCCTGGAATGCCTGTTGTGACGGCGGGGGCGTAAATTATGTCTCATCCGATAATCTTGCCGATGCGACGCATGTAACCGCGATCTCCGTTGGCCTGTCAGTCTCCAGTTGTAAGTCGCGCTCAACCTGCAGCAGCCTTAAGTACTCCGCTAGCGTCGACCTGAACGTTTCGTCGTCACTTAGTTTTTGTTCGAACACCTTCAGCGCCTCGGAGAGCAAATCTGAAAGGCGTCGTGGCGGTAACTCCTCGGCTTGTTCAACGTCTTTCGCCAGGCCCGCTTCGTGAGCCGTGGGTGCATCGTTTGTCTTTGGTCGATTGTTTGTTCGCCGCATAAAAAAAGCGGCTTCGCAATCCGCGAGGCCGCCGCAAATTCTCTTCCCGGTATGAGACTAGCAGCCGGGTTATAGCCTTCAGGCAGCCTTGATCGCGTAACTGATTGAAAGGAAACCTAAAAAAAAATTAATATTGCGTGACTCAACTTCGCGGCTCCTACGGGCTGCCGCCGGGACCGAATGAAAAAGGGCCTCGCGCAACGGCGATCCCTCACGCTGCGCGAGAAGCGCTCTTTCGTCAAGTTATTGATTCAGCGGCGGTTGTGAGTCGACTGTTGGCCGCGCCGGTAAGCGGCCAAGGTCGGAAGAGTGACACCAAGGCAAATGATTCGATTCTCTTTCAGACACTTCTATCGCTTGACAGTAGGTGAGCGGTTCGCCTGTGGTCCAATGCGCGGGGACGCTTTATCGGACTTTCGCAACGCGTAGGGCAGGCTGAGCTGATTGGGCTGCGTGTGTTAGCCGTCAAAGCGTCGGGACGCCGCCCTTAAATGAACCGTATCGGGGGTAAATCGGCCTTGCGCGGGCCCGAGGAAATGCGCGTCAAGCCCTCCACTTCACACCCAAATCCAAAACTTTCCGCGCGTATTCCACTCCACGCTCCATATGCTCCCGCTGCTGGTATTGCAGCGCCGCCGCCAGCGGTTCGGCGATCTTGCCCGGAACGTCTTCGATCACCATCGGGCCTTCATACGGGCGTCCCTGCTTGGCAAGAGCCAGGAATCGCGCCAGGTCCGCGGCCCTCATGTCGGTCCAGTTCTTCATGAACTCGGGGTCGTAAATCACCAGCACCAGCGGCGGGCGCCCTGTGATCGGCTTGTTATACACGGCTATCGGCGGGCTAACTTCCTTTGCCTTGGCAACGATCTTCTTGAAATCCACTACCCCTTCGCCCAGCGGAACCCATTGCACTGCGACGCCGTTGTGCGATTCGTAAACCACCGAATCGCGCAGATGCAGCATCACTGCGACCGGCCCCAGCGTTTCCACCGTTGAAAGCGGGTCTTCCATTACGAAGACCGGGTTGCCAGTGTCGAGATAGGAGCCCACAAATTCCTTTCCGGCGCCGTCAATCACCTGGCGCGTCTGCCGGCAGAAGAGATCCTTATGATTCTCGATGGCGAATTTTACGCCCGCATCCATAGCTTCGGTACGCACGCTGCGTAGTGTCCGAATCATGGTCTCCATGGTCTTCTCCACCGGTCCGGGCGGAAGGCTGGCGCGGTCTCCGGCGACGCGAAACCTCACCAGCTTCGAGCCGATGCCCACAGCGTGCTTGATGCCGTCGCGCAGTCTCTGCATGGTGGCGGCCATTCCGTCGGGCGTCCGCGGAAGCGCGCCGGCGTCGCCGCCGTGGAGTTCCAGACCCAAACGCGCGGCCGACTCCTTGAGCGCCTTCCAGTGGGCCGGATCGTTGTTCAGCGGATCGATGGAATCCTGCAGATAGACCGCGTCGAGCTTGAGGCTGGCGCCATATTCCAATAGCTTGAGGTCTTGCCACCGCATGGCGCGAACCGAATACGTGTTGAATCCCAGCGGAAAATGATCCATGTGTCCTGTCCTATAGTAGCGCCGCATCGCCGCCTTTCCGCCATTCGGCGCCAACTTGAGAGACAATAGGTTTATCCCCGGAGGTATTACCCTTGAGCGACGATTTGACGAAATCCAAAATGAGCCGCCGCGCCCTGTTCGGCGCAATGGGCAAGGCAGCGGCGGCATCCGTCGCGCTGACGCCCCTTTTTCAAAGCGCCATTGTCTCCTGCGCCGCGGCAGCGGAGGACGCGCCACTCAATGGAATCGCCGGCATCGATCGCGTGACTGTATTGCCGGGCAAGACATACCTCAGAGGATGGGCAGGCTACGGAGACCCGCCGCGGCCCGCGCGGCCAGGCCGTGGAGCCCAGCCCGAACCGCCTCCGGAAACCGGTCCGCCCCCCACTGTCGCATGGAGCAAGGGTTCCGGCCCCGGCGCCGTCACCTTTGCCGACCCCAAGTCGCTGATCACCACGGCGACCTTTTCCGCTCCCGGCGCCTACGTTGTGAAGCTCACCGTCGATAACGGCCAGACCACCTCATCCTCGGTCTTGAATGTCCTGGTGGAAACGCCGCCGCCCGCCAGACAATTGGATGCGGTCTATACCAAGAATTTCAAGATCGACAGTCCGCTCTGGAACGCCAGGGCCAAGGCTCTGATGGTAAGTTGGATTCCCCATTGCGTCGACCAGATTAACCGCACCGACCTTACGCAGGGACCGGGTGGCATCGATAACTTCGTCGAGGCTGGCAAGGCGTTGCGCGGAGAGCCCCACGGAGTTCACAAGGGCTATGTATTCTCCAATGCTTGGGTCCACCAAACCGTGGAGGCGATGAGCATCGCGCTTATGATCGACCCCCAAGGCGACCCCGAGATCGTCAAAGCTCACGAGAAGATGCGCGCGGCTCTCGACGATTGGATTCCCAAGATCCTTGCCGCCCAGGAACCGGATGGATACTTGCAAACCGCTTTCACGCTGCCCCGAGCCGGCGGGCGCGGCGGCACGATTCCGTCGAACGCTTTCAAGCATTGGGACCCACCCCACCGCGGCGACCACGAAGGCTATACCGGCGGCTATTTCCTGGAATCGGCCATCAACCATTACCTGATGACCGGCAAGAAGGATGCGCGCATGTATAACGCGGCCAGGAAGCTCGCCGATTGCTGGTATGCCAACCTCGGCCCCGCTCCCAAAAAAGCCTGGTACGACGGCCATCAGGAGATGGAGCAGGCTCTGGTCCGCTTCGGCCGTTTTGTGAACGACATGGAAGGCGGCGGCCAAGGCCGGAAGTATATCGAGCTGGCCAAATTCCTGTTGGATTGCCGCTATACCGCCGCCGTGAATCCCGAGCGGGATAGGTCCGAATACGACCAGAGTCATCTGCCCGTGGTGCAGCAGTATGAGGCCGTGGGGCATGCCGTGCGCGCGGTCTACACTTACTCGGGCATGGCCGATGTCGCCGTGGAGACTCACGACCCCGACTATCAGAGCGCCGTCAAGTCTCTGTGGCATAACATCGTCAATAAGAAGTATTACGTCACCGGCGGGGTGGGCAGCGGCGAGACATCGGAAGGCTTCGGTCCGAACTACTCGCTGCGAAACAACTCCTACTGCGAATCCTGCTCCAGTTGCGGCGAGATTTTCTTCCAATGGAAGATGAACCTGGCTTACCACGATGCCAGGTACGCGGATCTCTACGAACAAACCATGTACAACTCGCTCCTGGGCGGGACCGATCTGGCGGGGAAGGTTTTCTACTACACCAACCCCTTGGCCGCAAATGCGCCCCGCACCGAATGGCACGTCTGTCCGTGCTGCGTGGGCAACATTGCGCGGACCCTGCTGATGGTTCCTACCTGGGCGTATGCCAAGAGCGCCGACGGCGTCTACGTCAACCTCTTCATAGGCGGCGCCATCACCTTGGAGAATGTTGGCGGCCACGATGTCCGGATGGTGCAATCGACCAACTATCCCTGGGATGGCAAGGTTTCCATCACGGTCAATCCCGCGGTGACGAAGAATTTCAGCGTGAGAATCAGGGTGCCTGACCGCAGCGTCAGCAGTCTCTACACGAGCACGCCCGATGCGAACGGCATTACCTCGCTCGCGGTCAACGGGTCGCCGGTGAAGCTAACCGTCGACAAAGGCTACGCCGTAATCAAGCGCGATTGGAGAGCCGGCGATAAGATAGAACTGGTTCTCCCGATGAAGGTGCAACGCATAAGAGCCAGCGATAAGATTGCCGCCGACCAAAACAAAGTGGCTTTGCGTTATGGCCCGCTGATTTATAACATCGAAGCAGTGGATCAGGATATCGCTAAGGTACTTAGTCCCGACTCCGTTCTGACCGCCGAGTGGAAGGGCGATCTGCTTGGCGGGGTGATGGTGATCAAGGGAACATTCGCCGATGGCAGCCCCATGATGGCGATTCCCAACTATGCGCGGACAAACCGCGACCCGGTGCCGCCGCCCGATCCGCCTCGCCCGGTTGAGGTGGCCGGCGGAGTGCCCCAACGGCCGGCGCCGCGCCCTGCAACTTCTACCGTTTGGATCAAGGAAGCCTAGCGGACGTGGCGCACGCACTCTTGCGTGCAGCGTTCACAATCGTGTGANNTATTCGCCGCCACGCCCGCCGCGTCCGGCCTGCGGCTTTGGCATCGGCTTGCGCGGCAGCATGTCGGGCCGCGCGGCCGTGTTATAGACGAACCAGGCTTCTATGGCCGCCGCCTGCTCCAGATCGTTGGCCTGCAGACGGTCGTATAGGTCCATGTTGGAATGGTGCGTGCGGTCGCCATACTCCAGTGGATACTGAATGAACTGGAACGCGGGCGGCCCCACGTTGTCGAAGGGCACGTTGGTCGGTGCTGCCGGTGGCGCGTATGGTCAGCGTGGAGGCGCCGAGATCCCGGAACGGCTCCAGCCACGCGCGGAAGATCGGCTCCACCATATTGTTGTCCTGCACATAAATGCCGCGGGCCAGCTGTCTATCTTCACTCCGCCGCCGATATCGAGTGACACAAACTCCGTGCGTCCGCCCAGCGTCTCCTGCGCGCGCTTCCGCGCTTCCGCGCTTCCGCCGCATCGTCGATCACGCGCACCGTGGCATGTGCAGGCGGCTTGACCAGTTCCTGCATCGGCGGCTCGTCGAAACGCGCCTGCGTGTGGAACGCATACTGGCCGTCCGGCGAAATATTGTAGGTGTTCGATCCGCGCACTCCAGCCGGCGTCACGCGCTCCGGCTTGCCGCTGCCGTCCAGCTTCGAGCGCCACAGGAACCGCACCGTGGGACTCTCGGGCGACGCCATGAAATACAACCAGCGATGGGCTTATTCGCTGCTCGTGGCATTCGGCCCTGGCGCCCAACTGCCGCATCCATTTCCTTCTGAGTTGGTCGCAGAACACTCACAGCTTACAAGGGCCGGACTCGCGCAATTGATACAGATCTCTGACTTCCTCCGCCGTCAGAGCGCGGTTGTAGAAAGCGATCTCGTCGAGCCAGCCGTGGAACGAAGGCTGTCCTGGACTGCGCGCGCCGAGGAACAGCCGTGGTTGTGGTAGCTGGTTGAATGGCGGAGGCGGTGTGCCGTGGGATTCGGGCTTTCCGTTGACGTAAAGGGTCAGATCCCGGCCGGTCTTGGTGACGACAATGTGATACCAGATGTCCGGCCTAACCACGGTCTGGCTTTCGAGTGGACTACTGTCCGGCCACTCCTGGAAGACGAAGCGGTTGCCGGCGGACTTTAGCAGGCGAATCCCACGCCGCGGGTTCTCGTCAGTCCAATCCGCCAGAGCCATCTCACCTCCAATGCCGGCGAACTTCACGTATAGCGCGAGAGTCGAGTTGCGCAGGCCGAATCGGTAATAACCGGTCCAGGACGTTGAAAGGTAGCTGCTTCCGTCGAGAAAAAAGGCTTGGCCGACCTTCCCAGCGGCGAATCGGGGGTTGCCGTCAGGGGTTAGTGCCGCAAGACCGGCGCTGTCTTCAGTTGTGCCATCGGCGGCATAGTACATGGCGATGCCCTGTTGAGGCGGAGAGCATGCGGCACTTTCCGGTTGGAGGACACGTATCGTATTGTTCTGAGCGCAACCCAGGTAGGCCGGGCGCCCATCGGGGGCGAGCACGATATCGGTGGCGCCGCAGTCCTCGGCGTTATTCCACCGTTCGAGAACGCTGTAGCTGGCAGCATCGACCACCGAAACCGAGTCGCCGAACAACAGGAACCGCGAGTTGTCCAGGAACCGCGCGTGGCCGGAGTGGCGTGAGAATTCAAAACTGTGGAGAATCTGGCGGCCCAAGGGATCTAGCAGATGGAACACGTCGCTTGGGACCGACTTGCAACCCCGGTGATCGTATTGCGGACTCCAGCAAGCGTCTAAGCCATCCAGCAGAACCAGTTTTCCATCGGGAGAAACAGACGGCTGGCCACCAACCATCGGCGGGCCGCTGACAAACCCGAGGCTGGTCTCCTTTTCCACGTCGAATATCCCGACTGAGTCGTGTCCCGGCCAGCCCGTGGGCCCGGAACACTGATAAGCGATGTAGAGGCGTTTTCCCTGGCCGTCGATTGCCAGATATTCCGGGCAGATTCGATCCGAGATCTGTGTCAGCTTTGCCGATCGGGTGGAAAGCCGCTTCAGGCCCTTCATGCTCATCGCCAGAAAAAGTTGGCTGCCGTCCGGAGTAATCGCCATGCCCATCACAGGTCCGCCGGTCGGAATGCTTGGAAGAAGTTGAGCGCTGTCGATTTTAAGAACCATGAGGCCGTCAACTTGAGATCCGATGTAGAGCTTGCCGTCCGGCGAAACAGCCAGTGAGGCCGCATCCTGCGGGAGGGCCAGCGTGCGGACGGAATTGTTCGCGGTGGACAGGATGGAGAGGGTGCGCCCAAGGCTATCGGCAGCGAACACCTTGTCTCCGCGAGGAGAGATGGCGAGGTACGTAGGCCGGTGGCTGAGCGAGACCTGTCTAGGGCGCGATCCTTCCGAGGTGGCGCGGGAGAGAAGCCGTCCGATGCGGGGCAAAGTTGCAACTGCAGGGTTGAAGACGCCGGCTGGCAACAGTTTGATAGCGAGCACGACAGCGGCCACGCTTGCCACAAACGCCAGAGTCACCAGAGTCACCCGCCGGGCAAGCAAGCCCCTTTGCGGAGGGGGTGTAGCCGATACAGTACTTATGCCGGTCAGTGGATCTTGGGGCGAGTCGAGAGACTCCAGTGCCTCAGGTGGGCGTGCCGCTCTTCGTTCCCGCGTAACCAGCGCCGCCAAGCGGTAGCCCTTACCAGATTCGGCTATTATGAACTCGCCGCCGTTTTCATCTTTGCGAAGTTTCTTTCGAAGATTCCTGATGTGAGTTGGAAGCGTGCTGTCACCAATTTCGCCGCCCCAAACCAGGCTTTGCAGCTTCTCCCTGCTCAGACCCTCGCCAGCGTTCCGAACCAACGCCAGCAGGATATCCAGTTCCTTGGCAGTCAGAGGAACGATCTCCGCCTGCCGGCGAAGCACTCGCAGCAGGGGGTCCAGCACAAATGGACCGAAAACGTATAACTCCTGATCTCCTGGGCTGCGATTATCCGTTCCCCGGTTGTCCACAAGCATACTTTCGGTGCTCTTGAACATTATTGAACATTCTTCGATTGACTACGAAACCCCGCGTCCGCCAGTATCAGCCTTAGGCTGCCAACGCTAGTGGAGGTCTCAATGGAACATCATACCGCTGGCTTCGCCGTTAGACTCTTCTTGGCTGCGATGGCGTGCGCCAGCGTAGGTGAGCAGTGCGCCGCGGCGACGCTCACCTCACTCAGCCCCAATAGCGTGGCAGTGAACGGGCCTGCTTTCACCCTTACGGTCAACGGCTCCGGCTTCGTGAATGGTTCCACGGTGCAGTGGAACTACTCCCCCCTCACCACGAATTATGTCGGCACTACGCAGTTGACGGCCTCGGTGCCAGCAAGTCTGATTGATTTGGATGAATATGGTGAAGCGAGCGTCATAACCGTGGCGGACCCAAGCGGACGGATCTCCAATGGCCTCACGTTCGGCGTTAATGGGCCCGGACCGGTTGCGTCCTCTCCCATTCCCATTGCGGCGACTGCTGGGGGCCCTGCCTTCACGATAATGGTTGGCGGCTTCAGTTTCGTTTCCGGTTCAGTCGTGAACTGGAACGGCTCCCCGCTAGCGACCACCTACGTCAGCCCAATCCTGTTGACGGCTTTCGTGCCAGCCAGTCTGATCGCGGCCGTCGGCACCGTCCCCGTAAGTGTTCTCAACCCTGGCGGTGTTGCCAGTCCAGCGGTAACGCCCTTTCAAATTTTAGCGACGAGTCCTGGTACCATTACTTTCTCTGATCTGACCAATCCGGCCACCGTATCGGATACCACGGGACGTGCCAGCGTCGGGTGTTCCCCGTTCCTGACGGATTTCCAACGATGCGTTGTCGCAATTGCGCCCCCTGGGCCGAGTGGTGCCGTACCTGGGGTCTACTTAAACAATCCTACCCAGATTATTCAACCCGGCTCCGGCTTAATCACCGCCGAATTGCTACCGAACATTCATTACAACAGTTCCGATTCATCGGGTACGGTTTCGATCGAGTTCGATTCGACTGGATTTGCTCCGTTCGTTCCTTTTACGCAGGAAGGGTGGCCGGCACCGATCACGACGAATGGCGGAATTCAAGTGGCCGGCCAGATCTTCTGGGACTCCGGCGGCAAGATCATAGCCGTCGATACTATCCAGTTCCAAGTGGGCGTCTTACCGACGCCGACAATCGGTTCGCTTGGTCCAAGTAATGCCGCCGCCGGCGGATCGGAGTTCACGTTAACGGTGAACGGGTCTGGATTCCTGCCGGGGTCGGTGGTGCTGTGGAACGGATTGGCACCTGGATCGGCGCTAACGACGACCTACGTGAGTGGGACAGAGTTGACCGCGTCGGTACCTGCCAACCTGATTGCTAACATAGGTGGCGACAGCGTGATAGTGGCAAACCCCGGCTATACCTTCTCCAACGCGCTGACGTTCACGGTCGGCCCGCCAGTCAGCCCGTCCATCGTCTCCGTGTCGCCCTCGTCGGGCAGCGGAACCAGCCAGACGTTCACGTTAGAGTACGCCGATGCGCTGGGGGCCACGGACCTGTCGACGGTGTGGGTCTGGTTCACCTCGAGTTTCAATGCGTCGTCATCCGCCAATTCCTGCATTGCCTACTATGCCAGGGCCACGAACCAGATCTTCCTGCTCAACGACGCCGGCACGGTTTGGTCTTCGCCCGCGGCGCCAGGGGCGGCAGTGACGCTGAGCAACAGTCAGTGCTCCGTGAACGCGGCGCAGGCGAGCGTGACGCCGTCGGGGACGAATCTGATTTTGAACCTGCCGGTGACGTTCGCTCCGCTGTACGCCGGTACGAAGAGCACCTACATGTTTGCGGCGGGGTCGAGCGCCAACAGCGGATGGCAGCAGATGGGTAGTTGGATTGTGCCTGGCGCGGTCGCAGCGGTGAGCGCGGTGTCGGTGACGCCCAGCGGCGGGTCGGCAGCGCAGCAG